>NZ_JBFTJD010000003.1:0-261483 GCF_056395245.1 Arthrobacter sp. 10L430
GGATCACCACCGAGGACGGTGTGACCGGCATCGGTGATGCCACCCTGAACGGCCGCGAACTGGCCGTGGCCGCGTACCTGAAGGAACATGTTGCGCAGCTGCTGATCGGCAAGGATCCGCACCGGATCGAGGACACCTGGCAGTTCCTGTACCGGTCCTCGTACTGGCGCCGCGGCCCGGTGACGATGGCGGCGATCGCGGCGGTGGACATGGCGCTGTGGGACATCAAGGGCAAGGTCGCCGGGATGCCGGTCTACCAGCTGCTCGGCGGGGCGTCCCGSAACGGGCTGCGCGCCTACGGCCACGCCTCCGGCGCGGACATCCCCTCGCTGTTCGATTCGGTCCGCGAGCACCTGGAACTCGGCTACAAGTCGGTCCGGATCCAGACCGCGGTCCCGGGCATCAAGGCCGTCTACGGTGTCGCCGCGCAGGCCCAGGCCTCCGGGGAGCGGTACGACTACGAGCCCGCCGGGCGCGGCGCGTTCCCGGTGGAGGAGGACTGGGACACCCGGGCGTACCTGCGCCACCTGCCCTCGGTGTTCGAGGCGGTCCGGAACGAGTTCGGCCCGGAACTTCCGCTGCTGCACGACGGGCACCACCGGATGACCCCGATCCAGGCCGCGAAGCTGGGCAAGGCCCTGGAACCCTATGACCTGTTCTGGCTCGAGGACTGCACCCCGGCCGAAAACCAGGAGGCCCTGCGCCTGGTCCGGGCGCACACCACCACTCCGCTGGCGATCGGTGAAATCTTCAACACGGTGTACGACTACCAGTCCATCATCAAGGAACAGCTGATCGACTACGTCCGGGCGGCCTCCACGCACTTTGGCGGGATCTCGCCTTTGAAGAAGGTCATGGACTTCGCCGCGCAGTACCAGATCAAGTCCGGCTTCCACGGCCCCACCGACATCTCCCCGGTCGGGTTCGCCGCGCAGCTGCACGTGGGCCTGGCGATCCACAACTACGGCATCCAGGAGTACATGCAGCACTCGGACGCCACCAACACGGTGTTCGAGCAGTCCATGACGTTCACCGACGGGTACCTGCACCCGGGCGACAAGCCCGGCATCGGCGTCGAATTCAACGAGGAAGCCGCTCCACTGACGGACGAGGACCGCTGGCCCTGGCTCGCCACGGTGGGCAGGGAACTCGCCGACGCCGGCCCGGGCGGACTCGTGCTTGCCTGCTCCGCGTTGCGGCGCAGCTACCGGGACGCCATCCGGGAACAGGCGCCGGATACGGTGTTCCTGCACCTGCACGGCACCAAAGAGGTTCTTAGGGAACGGACTGAAGGCCGTTCCGGCCACTTCATGCCGCCTGCCCTGCTCGATTCACAGCTGGCCACGCTGGAACCGCTCGAAACGGACGAAGCCGGAACCGTCGTCGACATCGCCGCCCCGGTGGACCAGGTGGTGGCCGAGGCGCTGGCCGGTATTGCCGCCGTCGCCGGTTCCGGGACTCCGGCGCCCAACGCCGCCGGTGCCGCCGGCACCGCGCCCCGGCAGTTCGACGTCGACCTTCAGGCGGCGCCGTTCAACCTCGACGACGACGCCGTGGCGTGGGTGGATTCCACGATCGCCGGGATGAGCCTCGAGGAAAAAATCGGCCAGCTGTTCATCAACCACAACAACGACTACTCCCCGGAGTACCTTGACGGGGTCCTGGACAACTACCATGTGGGCGGCATGCGCTACCGGCCCGGCCCCTCGGCGGCCGTGCAGGAACACATCCGCTACGCCCAGTCCAAGACCAAGGTGCCCCTGCTGGTGGCGTCCAACCCGGAAATGGGCGGTGCCGGCAGCTGCGACGACGGCACCTTCGTGTCCACGCACCTGCAGGCCGGCTCGCATCCGGACAAGTCCATCGCGCGGCAAATGGGTCAGGTGGCCGGCGTCGAAACCGCGGCGCTGGGCTGCAACTGGGCGTTCGCGCCGATCGTGGACATCCACTACAACTGGCGGAACACGGTCATCTCTACCCGGGCCTTCGGCAACACCCCGGACATCGTGGTGGAGCGCGCCAAGGAGTACTTCGACGGCATCAGCGAGTCACCCACTGTCTGCGCCATGAAGCACTTCCCCGGCGACGGCATGGACGAACGCGACCAGCACGTCGTCACGTCGTACAACACCCTCGGCTACGAGGAGTGGGACAGGACCTACGGGCACGTGTACCGCGAAATGATCGGGCACGGTGTGCAATCCATCATGGTGGGACACATCGGCGCGCCGGAACTCACGCGGCGTTTCCGACCGGGCACGGCGGACAAGGACATCCTGCCCGCCACGCTGGCTCCGGAGCTTCTCCAGGACCTGCTGCGCGGCGAGCTGGGATTCAACGGGCTAATCCTCACTGACGCCTCGCAGATGATTGGCCTCACCCAGGCGATGAAGCGCAGGGACCTTGTCCCCGCCACCATCGCGGCCGGCTGCGACATGTTCCTCTTCTTCCGCAACCCCGCGGAGGACTTCCAGTACATGCTGGACGGCTACAAGTCCGGCGTCATCACCGAGCAGCGCCTGCATGACGCGCTGCGCCGGATCCTGGCCCTCAAAGCCAGCCTGGGGCTGCACCTGAAGGCTGCCGCCGGGCTTGTCCCGCCGGCGGAAGCACTGGCTGTGATCGGCAGCGACGCCCACCGGGCCATCGCGGCCGAGATCGCGGACAAGACCGTCACCCTGGTCAAGGACACCGCCAACAACCTGCCCATCACCCCGGAAACGCACAAACGGATCCGGCTGTACGGCATCTCCGGCGGCGCGGATTTCACCCGCGCTGACCCGCTGGCTTACCTGGACACCGTCAAGGCCGAGCTGGAAAGCGCCGGCTTCGAGGTGCACCTGTTCAAGACGGCGGCCCAGCGCGAGGCGGCGGGGGAGACCGGCGTGAACTTCATGTCGGTTATCTCCGAGGAGGCCACCGGCGACTACGCGGACAAGTACGACGCCGCCTTTGTGTTCGCCAATGTGAAGGGGTTCGCCCAGGAGGCAGCCATCCGGATCAAATGGTCCACCCCGATGGCCGCGGAAATCCCGTGGTACGTCACCGAGGTACCCACGGTGTTCGTGTCGCTGAACCAGCCCAACCACCTCATTGACGTGCCCATGGTCAAGACCGCCATCCACGCCCACGCCGGAACGCCCGAGGCCATTCGGGCGACCATCGAAAAGATCCAGGGAAAGTCCGCATTCCAGGGGACGTTCAACGACAACGTCTTCTGCGATTCGTTCGACACGAGGCTTTAGGGCCGGATTTTCGCTAGGTTTCCGGCCTGGTGATGCGGAAACGGACCGGCGCTGAGGGGATCCCAGCAGCGCCGGTCCGTTTTTGCGTCCCGGGACTCATTTCGCAGCGAAAAACACGTGCGCAGCGGGAACCACGTGCGCAGCGGGCCGGCCGGGCGGGCCAAAATCGCGTAGTGAATACCCGTGCGGCAGCTACCCGTTACGGCGTAGCGTTGGCTCATGGAGACAACGGGATGCGTCGTGGTCGGCGGAGGGCCGGCGGGCATGATGCTGGGGCTCCTGCTTGCGAGGGCCGGTGTGCAGGTCACGGTCCTTGAAAAACACGGCGACTTCCTGCGCGATTTCCGCGGCGACACCGTGCACGCGTCCACCATTCGCCTCATTGACGAACTGGGCCTGGGCAGCGAATTCCGCGAGCTTCCGCAGAGCCGCCTTCGCAACGTCGCCTTCCCCGTTCCGGGCGTCGGCCTGGTGACGCTGGGTGATTTCTCGTCGCTGCGGCCGCCGTACAACTACATCGCCATGATGCCGCAGTGGGACTTCCTGAATTTCCTGGCCCGTGCCGCGGCGGAGGAGCCCACCTTCACGCTCCGTATGGAGCACACCGCTACATCGCTGATGTTCGACGGCGGCCGCGTCACCGGCGTCCGCTACCGCACCAGCGCCGGCGTCGAGGGTGCCATCCGGGCGGACCTTGTGGTCGCGACGGACGGCCGCCATTCCGTGTTGCGTCAGGCCGCGGGCCTGAAACCACGGGAATTTCCGGTGCCGTTCGACACCTGGTGGTTCAAGCTTCCGCGCTACCCGTCGGAACAGGGGGAAGTGGCCGGGATCGTTCCCGCATTCAAGGGCAGGGAGGCCATGATTGCGCTGTTCCGCGACGATTACTACCAGATGGGCTATCTCGGCCCCAAAGGCGCGGACGCCCGCATCCGCAGCGAGGGCGTGGACCGGTTCAGGGAACGCGTCGGCGCCCTCAGGCCCGACTTGGCGGACCGGCTGGACGCCATCGGTTCGCTGGATGACCTCCACTGGCTCGACGTGCGGCTCAACAGGCTCCGGCGCTGGTACGTGGACGGCATGCTCTGCATCGGAGACGCCGCGCACGCGATGTCTCCGGCCGGCGGGGTGGGCATCAATTTGGCCATCCAGGATGCCGTGGCCGCGGCGGCCCACCTTGCGCCTGCCCTCTTGCGCGGTCAGGTGAGCCTCAAAGAGCTCCACGCGGTGCAGCGGCGCCGGCAGATGCCTACTGTGGTGGTCCAGACGGTCCAGCGGATGATGCACCGTGCCGTGTTTGTTCCGTTGTTCACCGGCAGGAGGTCCGGTGCCCCGGCGTTCGTGCTGTTTATCGCCCGGCACGTTCCGGCTGCCCGGAGGGTCATGCCGCGCCTCATCGCCTTCGGGCCCAGGCCAGAGCACGCACCCGGGTTTGCCCGGCGGCAGGAGCCCCGGGCAATGGCGTAGCGCGGCGCGGGCGGCTGCGGATTCAGGGTGCGCCGGAGGGGCACCGTCACAAACTGGCGAGCCACTAAACTGGAACCCATGACTGCCACGACGGACTCTCTCTCCGCCCCTGCTGCCCGCGCCCGCCTGCTTGAACTCATCAAGGAACTCGCCGTGGTCCGCGGCAAGGTCATCCTGTCCAGCGGCGCCGAGGCCGACTATTACATCGACCTGCGCCGCATCACGCTCCACCATGAGGCCTCAAAGCTCGTGGGGCAGGTCATGCTGTCCCTGGTCGACGACGCAGGCATCGACTTTGAGTGCGCGGGTGGACTGACGATGGGCGCTGACCCCGTGGGTACCGCGCTCATGCACGCCGCCAGCGACGCCGGCCGCACGGTCGACGCGTTCGTGGTCCGCAAGGCACAGAAGTCCTACGGCATGGGCCGTCAGGTAGAGGGACCGTCCGTTGAGGGCCGCAAGGTCCTGGTACTGGAGGACACATCCACCACCGGCGGCTCCGCGCTGACCGCGGTCGACGGTGTCCGGAAGGCCGGCGGCAATGTGGTGGCCGTTGCCGTGATCGTGGACCGTGACACGGGAGCCAAGGAAAAGATCGAAGCCGAGACGGGCGTTCCCTACCTGTTCGCGTTCGGCAAGGACGAGCTCGGGCTCAGCTGAACGGCTGCTGCCGGTGGACGGCAGTTGCCGGGTAATCTAGTATTTGCGTACCCCGCATCAGTTTCCCCATCTGGAGTACCCCGCCATGCGCACGACCGATCAAGCCCTGAGCAGTGTTGAGCAGATCCAGAATCTTATTCTGGAGAGTGCCGACTTTGAGGCCTTCCTTAACGAGCTTGCCCGGTACTCCGCGCACCAGGTGGCAGGAGACGGTGACGATGCCCTGTGCGGGATAACGCTCCTGCGCGACCGCAAGGCGGCCACCATCGGCTGGAGCAGCGATTCAGCCCGTGAAGTGGACGAGATCCAGTACTCGCTGTCCCAGGGACCGTGCCTGACGGCCGCTGAGGAAGAGCGGGAGGTGCACGTCCCTGACCTCTTCGACGAGGACCGCTGGGGCCCGGACTACGCTAATGCCGTCGCCTCACACGGGCTGCGTTCCGTCCTGTCGCTGCCGTTCAACCTGCAAGGTGACGCCAAGGCCGCGCTGAACCTCTACTCGGACGTCCCGCGCAAGTTCGACGAAAAAGCGGCAGCCCGGGCCAGGGGATACACGCGCGAGATTTCACAGGCACTGCGCCTCGCCGTCAGGTTTTCGCTGCATACGGACAGCGCCACCAACCTCCGTGCCACGCTGGAATCGCGGACTATCATCGATATCGCCGTGGGTATCGTCATGGCGCAGAACCGATGCAGCCAGGAGGCCGCCGTCCGCATCCTCAGGGACGCGTCGAGCAATAGCAACGTCAAGCTGCGGGACATCGCCAAGTCCCTGGTGGATTCCGTGGGCGGGGCGGGCGCCCGCACGCACTTCGAAGAGCCGGGCCAGGGGAATACGCGCGGACCGGGCCAAAGCCAGGCCGGCTGATCCGCCCCGGCGCTTGTGCTGCGGTCCCGCGGAGGGATAGTCTGGCCGAGGTTGAGCCGTCGGCCATAGACACCCTTTTTTGGAGTACCTATGGACAACCAGCTTAATTCCCTCGCTAAGATCGACGATTCCTCGGACACCGTCCGGATCGACGTCCGGGGGAGCCTCACGCAGGATTCCCGTCCTGATCTCCTCCACGAAATCCGGCGCGTTCGCCGGATGGGCGTGACCTCGCAGTCGGTGGCCGAGTCCCGGCCGGACTTCACAGCCCTTACGTATCCGGAAGAGCTGGCTGAAACGCTGGAGGCCGCAGCCGTCCGCCCGCTGTCCAGCTATTCTTCCGAGGAGCTGCTCGCCGCAAGCGACTCCGTCTTCGAACTGCTGGACGATCCCTCCGGTCATGCCGGGAACGAACTCCTCGCGCAATACGACGCCATTGTTGAGGAACTCAACCGGCGCGAACTCTGCAAGGCAACGGCGAAGCAGGCCGCAGGCAGCTGACCGGACCGCGGCGCCACAACGTTGCCCCAGCCAGTGGAACTGTGCCTAGGGTAGATGAGTGCCGTATGAAGTATCCGCAGGTCCGGAGCCGCGGCCGGGTGGAGAGGCTACCCGGCTGCTCCGGCATGCCTCCGACCTGAAACAGTTCTCCCGGCGTAGCTTCTTCTCCGGGGCGGGGGCGGCTTCGGTCTTGGCCGCCGACATGCTGCTGACGCAGCGGATCCAGGCGGAACGCCAGGTCCACAAGATCCTGGTGGTCGAGGACGATTTCGCCCAAAGCTACTTCCCGAACTCCAGCTGGATCCTGTTCCCGGGCTACAAGACCAGCTGGGAAGAGGCGCAGTGGATCCTGAACTCGCTGCGCGGAACGCTACGGCAACGTGGCCAGCTGGCAGCGGTTGGCTACTCGAACCTCGGGCTGGACATCGATCAACTGGTCATCGCCGTGATCGAGCATGTCCGCGCCCGGAACCTGACCAAGCTCTACTTCTACGGCCACAGCTTCGGCGGCATGGTGGCCACGCACGTGGCGGCCCGGCTCCTTGAGCTCCACGGCGTGGAGGTGGCCTTCATCCTGCTGGACTCCAGCCCGTACAGCAAATTCGACGTTCTGGACCAAAGTTGGTTCGACGGCGTCGTGTTCCTTTACGAGAGCGGATTCCGGGTGCCGTCGGTGCTGCGTGGCGGCTACGAACTGGGCGAGCGCGTGGTGCACAAGAACGAGCGTACCTGGCGGCAGATCCTGGACCAGACCCTGGAACAGCTGTCCCCGATCGCCCCGTCGAGCGTGCTGATCCAGACCGAATCCGCCTACATCTACCACTTCGACGCCACCCGGTTTGCCGGCAGGATCGGAGGTGCCCGCATGGCCTACATCGGGAATCCCCAGGACCAGACCGTCAACTATCAGACGGCACGGCAGTCCTGGGCGCGGACGTTCGCAGCCAACATGGTGTCGACCGACCTGCAGACTGCAGGGGCGCTTCCCGCACACGCCAGCCCTGGCTGGAACCCGTTCGTCTACAGGCCCATCCTGGCGGAGCTGCAGGACAGCATCTTCCCGCTGCCCGGAGGCGGCGGGAAGATGACGCCGTTTTAGCCAGACGTCAGATCTGGCTCTTGAGGTCAGCCACCGAGTTCAGGATCTGGTTGGGCCGGAACGGGTAGGCCGCGATGTCGTCCTTGTGCGTGATTCCGCTGAGCACCAGCACGGTGTGCAGCCCCGCTTCCATCCCGGCGATGATGTCCGTGTCCATCCGGTCACCGATCATGGCGGTGGTTTCCGAGTGGGCATCGATCTGGTTCATGGCCGAACGGAACATCATGGGGTTCGGCTTGCCCACAATGTACGGTTCGCGGCCGGTGGCCTTGGTGATCAGGGCCGCGATGGCTCCGGTGGCCGGCATGGGGCCGTCCTTGGACGGACCCGTGGCATCCGGGTTCGTGGCGATGAAGCGGGCCCCGGCCAGGATCAGGCGGATCGCCATGGTGATGGCCTCGAAGGAATACGTCCGGGTTTCGCCGAGCACCACGAAGTCCGGGTTCTGGTCGGTGAGGATGAAGCCTGCCTCGTGCAGCGCCGTCGTGAGTCCTGCTTCGCCAATCGTGTAGGCGCGGTTTCCGGAATCGGAGCCCTGCACCTGGTCCTTCAGGAACTGGGCGGTGGCCAGGGCCGAGGTCCAGATGTTCTCTTCCGGGACTTCCAGGCCCGAGGCGCGCAGCCTCGCCGCCAGGTCGCGGGGCGTGAAGATGGAGTTGTTGGTCAGCACCAGGAAGCGCTTGGAGGTGTCCACCCAGCGCTGGATGAGTTCGGCGGCGCCGGGAACTGGCTGGTTTTCGTGGACGAGGACGCCGTCCATGTCGGTGAGCCAACACTCGATTTCCTGCCCGCTGCGATACACCGCGGCCGATTCCTTGACCTGGTCCGCTTCTGCCATGACTACCTCCGCCGGTGATGATTGCTTCCGGAGCCCAGTCTAGTGTTGAGGAGTGACTCAAACGCCCGGAACCCCGCCAGAACCGCAACCAGCTTCAGAGGAAACGCCGGAGCCAAAGGCGGAGGTCGGCGTCGGGCCCTGGGAAGGCGTGTGGCCCGAAGGTGACCACTGGGACCCTGACCTGTTGGCGGACGGCGACCGCCGCAACGTGGTGGACAAGTACCGTTACTGGAAGCACGAGGCCATCGTGGCGGATCTGGATTCCAAGCGGCACGAGTTCCACATCGCCATCGAAAACTGGCAGCACGACTTCAACATCGGCACTGTGGTGCGCACCGCCAACGCATTCCTCGCCAAAGAGGTCCACATCATCGGACGACGCCGGTGGAACCGCCGCGGGGCAATGGTCACCGACCGCTACCAGCACGTCCGCCACCACCCCACAGTGGAGGATTTCGTGGCGTGGGCCCGGGGGGAGGGGCTGGCGATCATCGGGATCGACATCTTCCCGGATTCGGTGCCGCTGGAAACCTACGAACTGCCCCGCAAATGCGTGCTCGTCTTCGGCCAGGAGGGCCCCGGCCTGACCCCTGAAGTGCACGAGGCCGCGGAGGCCACACTGTCCATCGAGCAGTTCGGCTCCACCCGCTCCATCAACGCCGGGTCCGCGGCGGCGATTGCCATGCACGCGTGGGTGCGCCGGCACGTGTTCGGCCAGGGCTTCCAGTTGCGCTGAGATGGCAGTTCGCATGAGTGTCCGGCGGACTGCCGGCATGCGCCATCTGGCGTACGAATCGAGCCAAGTGTTACCCGGCCGCGTGACCCGAAACACGGCCGGTGCGCAGAAATGGCTAGGATGGTTCCTAGCCGACGAGGTTCACTCCAGGGTCAACACAACCCGCAGACGAAATTCACTTTAGGAGTCAGCATGCCCATTGCAACCCCAGAGATCTACGCCGACATGATCGACCGCGCAAAAAAGGGCGGCTTCGCATTCCCGGCGGTCAACGTAACCTCCTCCCAGACCCTGAACGCTGCCCTCCGCGGTTTCGCCGAGGCTGAGTCCGACGGCATCGTCCAGGTTTCCACCGGCGGTGCCGCGTACTGGTCCGGCGCCTCCACCAAGGACATGGTGGCCGGTTCGCTGGGCTTCGCCGCGTTCGCCCGCGAGGTTGCCAAGAACTACAACGTCAACATCGCCCTCCACACCGACCACTGCCCCAAGGACAAGCTGGACGGCTTTGTCCTGCCGCTGCTGGCAGCGTCCGAGGAAGCCGTCAAGGCCGGCAAGGACCCCATCTTCAACTCGCACATGTGGGACGGCTCCGCCGAAACCCTCGACGAGAACCTGCGCATCGGCCGCGATCTGCTGGCGCGGGCTTCCGCCGCCAAGATCATCCTCGAAGTTGAAATCGGCACCGTGGGCGGCGAGGAAGACGGCGTCGAGCACGAGATCAACGAGAAGCTGTACACCACCGTTGAGGACGCCCTGGCCACCATCGAGGCCCTCGGCTCCGGCGAAAACGGCCGCTACATCACCGCCCTGACCTTCGGCAACGTGCACGGCGTGTACAAGCCCGGCGGCGTGAAGCTGCGCCCGGAGATCCTCAAGGACATCCAGGCCCAGGTCGGCGCCAAAATCGGCAAGGACAACCCGTTCGACCTCGTGTTCCACGGCGGCTCTGGCTCCTCCGACCAGGAAATCGCCGACGCCGTTTCCTACGGTGTGATCAAGATGAACATCGACACCGATACCCAGTACGCCTACACCCGCCCCGTAGTGGACCACATGCTCCGCAACTACGACGGCGTGCTGAAGGTCGATGGCGAGGTCGGCAACAAGAAGCTGTACGACCCCCGCGTCTGGGGCGCCTCCGCCGAAGCCGGACTGGCTGCCCGCGTTGTGGAAGCTGCCCAGCAGCTCGGCTCCACCGGCAAGACCTTCTAAGTATGTCCGACGAATTCCGCAAGAACCTGATGGGTCCTGAGCCCACGCTCCTGCCTGCCGAGACCGAGGTCAACGCACAGCTGGACGCGGGCCAGGAAGCACTGGATCTGGTGGAAAAGCACCCGACGTCGTCGCTGCTCTGGGCCGTGCTGGCCGAGGAAGCCTGGGCCGACGGCCGCACCATCGACTCCTACGCTTACGCCCGCGTGGGTTACCACCGCGGCCTGGACTCGCTCCGCCGCAACGGCTGGCGCGGCGTCGGGCCCATCCCGTGGGAACACGAGCCGAACCGCGGCTTCCTCCGCGCACTGTACTCGCTGGGGCGGGCTTCGGCCGCCATCAACGAGGCCGAGGAGCCGGAGCGGATCGAGAAGTTCCTCAACGACTCGGACCCGGCAGCCAAGGCAGCGATCGAAGCCAGGTAGCCAAAGCAACGCGGGTCACTTACGCCCCAATCCACTTTGATGGATTGGGGCCTGGTGACCCCGCGTTGTCGGCATCCGAGGCGTTAGCAGTTCTCGTCACGCCTACCGAGTCGACTGATTGCGAGGGCGTCAGCGCCAGAATTCAGTGAGCTGCCCGGCAAGGGCTCTGCCTTGGTTGTAACCAGCCCGCGCAGCGGGCGGACGCAGCGACAGATCCATCGCATTGGCGCCGAACATGTGCTCGGAGTTACTATCCGGGAAGATCGTTTCGACTCTGCTGCCGCGTGCGCGCAGTTCGTCGACCTGTGTTGCGAGATGCAGGCCCCAGTCCGCCGGAGTCCGTGATCTGCCGCCGAATGGTGACAGCACCAGCACCCGTGCGTATCCGGCTGCCAGATCGGCATTGTCGGCGTTGGATCGGTAGCCGCCGTCGATGTATCGGCTGCCGCCGATGCTGTAGGCGAAGCCACTGGCACAGCTGGCGGCCACGGCGTCCACCAGGTCGACCCCGCTGTTGCCGTCGAACACGACCGGGTCACCGGTATGCGCATCGACTGCGGTGATGAACATTCTCCGTTGCGGCCAGAGCTGACTGGGAAGCCGAGCGGCGACGGTAGCGCGCCACCGCGTTTGCCCGGAACCGTCCGACGCCGCATCCATGTCGAGTGCCGCCGCGCCCATTCTGCGGCGCATGTCGGCCGCATCCTCAGCGGCGGCGATGATCTTGCCCGTTCGCTCCAGGTGGTCCGCCGCCGGCCTGATCGGAACGCGTCCTCGGTCGGATCCGACCGGACCGGTCCGTTGCTGGGGCGCCGCGGCAAGGATGGCGGCAAACAGTTCGGCCGGGGTCGCGCCAGCTATCTGGGCCGCGGAAGTCGATCCGGCCGACGTGCCGATGACCAGATCAGCCTCGGTCACATCCAGCCCGGCATCGAACAGACCGGCGATGACGCCGATCAGCCACGCGTTGCCTGTAGATCCGCCGCCACCGAGGACCAACGCCCGCTCGCCCGCGGCGCGCACCCGTTTTGTGGCGTCGACCTGCGGCTGATCCTGGTCGGACCTCGGCCGGTCGGAGGCCGTCGTCGAGGTGAAGTGCAGTGTTGAAGAAGGTGTTGTGTTCATGGGAGTCGTCTTTCGCGAAATTGCCTGGCGGGCGCTCCCAGTTGCGACTACTTCAGTCGCGCGATCGCGGACTGCAGGGGAGCACCCATTGCGGTACTGCGTACATGGGTCTCACCTCCTGCCGATTGATCACGATTACCGGAAAGCTATCACGGCGGCGACGCGGTGGGCAACCGCGCATTATGCCGGTTGTCGTTTGGCATTCGAACGCCACACCCTCATCTGTGACGGGCCCCTTTTAAGTACGACGGCGGGCGGTCGCCTTTCCCCTGAAAGGTGACCGCCCGCCGTCGTACTTTGAAGCGTAAGGCGCTAGCTGGCGGCCTTCGCCAGGCCGGTGCGGGCCATCGCGTCCGCGTAGACAACGTGCATCTCGTCGAGATACTGCTGCTGGCGGGCAGGCGTGCCGGCGAAGGCACGGCCGCTGAGCGAACGGACCTTGTAGGTCTTCAGGCCGCGGCGCCAGAGCAGGGGCACCTCGGTCTTGAGCAGCAGACCGGCCAGCCGGTTGGCCTCAGTGCCGTGAGCCACGATCACGGACGCCCGGGGCACGAACGCCAGGAACTTCAACAGCGGCTTGAGTCCGGCCGAAATCTGGTCCGGGGTGAACTTGCCGTTCGGCTCGCCCGGGACATGCCACGGGTGCACATTCCACGGCATGACGTACTCGGGCCGGAGCCCGAGCTTCCACTGCACGCCGAGCATGCGGGCGGCGGCGTCGTCGTCGCCGGGCGTGATGAAGCCCGAGGGCGAGGAGGTGCCGATGTTGGAGTAGAGGCTGATGATGCGGCATTCGTCGACATCGTGCATGGGGTCGACGTAGGGCACCTGGGTGCCTGGCTTGGTGTTCTGCAGGGAGTCGCACAGCTCATTTACGGCTGCGACGTTGGGTTCGTAACGGCGGCTCAGAAGTTGTTCACGGAAAGATTCAGTAGCCATGGCTGTCATGTATTGCTGGGTCTCCTGCGGGGATCGGTCACGCTGCCTCCCCGGAAGCGGGCGCGTCAAGTCCGGGGTGGTTTGAAATGTGGTGTGGATCGATTCCTGGTCGATCCTTATCAGTTTAGCAAGCCGCACGAAATGCGGACCCCGCCTTCTGGCGTCCCGGTGACCGAAAGGCCCGCAGGGCAGGGCCCGCGGGATGTTTAAAGAGGGCTAAATCACTGCCAGAGACGCTTCGTGGCGCGGCGTGCGCCCTCCCCGAGAGCCTCCAGCTTTGCAACGGCGATCTGGGGATGGACGCGGCCGCCCAGCCCGCAGTCGGTGGAGGCGATGACGTTTTCGCGTCCCACCAGACGGGCAAATCGCTCGATCCGGTCGGCCACCAGGTCCGGGTGCTCCACCACGTTGGTGGCATGCGAGACGACGCCGGGGATGATCACTTTGCCCTCGGGGAGCTTGGTGTCTTCCCAGACGCGCCATTCGTGCTCATGCCGGACGTTGGCCGCCTCGAAGGAGTATCCGCCGGCGTTGATCTGCAGAACGGACTTGATGATGTCGGCGAACGGAATGTCGGTGGTGTGCGGTCCGTGCCATGAGCCCCAGCAGACGTGCAGCCGGATCTGTTCCTCGGGCAGGTCGCGGAGGGCCCAATTGGTGGCCTCGACGCGCAGCTGGATGAACTTGAGGTAGTCCTCAAGGCTGGGCTCGGGGTTGATTTGGTCCCAGCTTTCGGCCAGCGACGGGTCATCCAGCTGCACCGTCAGGCCGGCATCAATGATGGCCTTGTATTCCTCCCGCATGGCGTCAGCGCACGCGTAGAGGAGCTCCTCATCAGTTTTGTAGTACTCATTGGCTACCCGGGCGCAGGAGCCCGGGGACAGCGAGGCAACGAAACCGTCCGTGAGGCCGGGGTTGCTGCGGCGTCAGTGATCCAGGTCCCTCGGCCGCTCGGGATGGTCACCCTCACTTAATTCCACGGGGCGAGCGCTGGCAAATCGTTGGCCATATATGTCGCGGCAGGGCAGGCAGGCAGCGGTGGCTCATGATGCTGGCTGAGACGGCCGTGGAGTTCACAGGAAATTAGACGAGGCAGCGCCGCCGCGGCTCGTCGGCCAAAGCAAGACTTCAGCGGCCCATCGGCTAAACTTGGGTGGTAAGAGCCCCGGAACTCTTGCGTCTTCGCTCATTGGCCAACGCCGTGCGTGCGGGCGATGAATTCGGGGCATTCTCATGAACGGCGCTGCGTTGTGGCGGGCCCACCTGGTGGGCCAACTGCGGGTGGCCCGAACGAATGGGGGAGGATCCCATGCCAGCAATCGTGATCGTCGGAGCCCAATGGGGCGACGAAGGCAAAGGTAAGGCCACCGACCTGCTCGGCGGCCGCGTCGACTACGTCGTCAAGCCGAACGGCGGCAACAACGCCGGGCACACCGTCGTCGTGGGCGGTGAGAAGTATGAGCTCAAGCTCCTTCCTGCCGGCATCCTGAGCCCGAACGCGGTTCCGATTATTGGCAACGGCTGCGTGGTGAATCTTGAAGCCCTGTTCCAGGAGATCGACGGGCTCGAGGCCCGCGGCGCGGACACCTCCAAGCTGCGCGTCTCGGCCAACGCCCACCTCGTAGCGCCGTACCACCAGGTGCTGGACAAAGTCACCGAGCGTTTCCTGGGCAGCCGCGCCATCGGCACCACCGGCCGCGGCATCGGCCCGGCCTACATGGACAAGGTGGCCCGCCTCGGCATCCGCGTCCAGGATGTCTTCGACGAGTCCATCCTTCGCCAGAAGGTAGAAGGCTCGCTGCGCCAGAAGAACGAACTGCTGGTCAAGGTCTACAACCGCCGCGGCATCCTCGTGGACGAGATCGTCAACTACTTCCTCTCCTTCGCGGAACGGCTGCGCCCGCTGGTCATCGACAGCACGCTGGTGCTGAACACCGCTTTGGACGAGGGCAAGGTGGTGCTTATGGAGGGCGGCCAGGCCACGTTCCTCGATGTGGACCACGGCACCTACCCGTTCGTCACCTCCTCCAACCCGACCGCCGGCGGCGCCTCGGTGGGCTCCGGCATCGGGCCCACGCGCATCTCCCGGTCCATCGGCATCATCAAGGCGTACACCACGCGCGTTGGAGCGGGTCCGTTCCCCACGGAACTGTTCGACGAGATGGGCATGTACCTGCAGAAAACCGGCGGCGAGTTCGGTGTGAACACCGGCCGTCCGCGCCGCTGCGGCTGGTACGACGCCGTCCTGGCACGGCACGCCTCCCGCGTCAACGGGTTCACGGACTACTTCGTCACCAAGCTGGACGTGCTCACGGGCATCGAGCAGATCCCGGTCTGCGTCGCATACGACGTCGATGGTGTCCGGCATGACGAAATGCCCATGACCCAGACCGAATTCCACCACGCCAAGCCCATCTTCGAGTACTTCGAAGGCTGGACCGAGGACATCACCGGCGCCCGCACCCTCGCGGACCTGCCGGAGAACGCCCGGAACTACGTGCTGGCGCTGGAGAAGCTGTCCGGCACCCGATTCTCCGCGATCGGCGTGGGCCCGGACCGCGACCAGACCATTGTGGTCAACGACCTCATCAACGACTGACGACTCCACTCCAGGGACGTTCGACGGCGGCGGGTCACCTTTGTCAGGTGGCCCGCCGCCGTCGTACCCTCCCGGATATCTAAGGAATTTCCGGTTGCGCGTAACCTGCGACCCCCCTTGCTGCGATTACGTATGTGTAAGCGCCGGGCCGGTGGCCTTCCCCCCATCGGCCCCCGGCCCGGCCTTCGACCAACCAAAGGACTTTTTTTCTTATGAAGAGTGTTAGCAAGACCACCAAGATTGCTGTCGGCGCCGCCATCATCGTTGTCGGAGGTTTCTCCAGCATCGGACTGGCCAACGCGGCCCAGGTATCGGGCTCACAGCATGCAGCGGTGACCCCCGCTACGCCCGCCGTTCCGGCCACGCCTGCCGTTCCCGCAACGCCCGCCGTTCCCGCAATGCCCGGGGCGCCGGCTGTGCCCGCCGTCCCGGCCACCCCGGACGCCAAGGCCAAGGCCGCCGGCGAGGCTGCGGACGCCGCTGATGCCAGCGTGGAAGCGGACAAGGACTCCGCGACGGCCAAGGCACACGCCTCACGCGCCGGCAACACTGCCGGTGCTGACGCAGTCACCGCAATCCCCGCCACGCCAGCTGTTCCTGGTGGCGCCGGTGTTCCCGCCACCCCGGCTGTCCCTGCCACCCCGGCTGTCCCGGACGTTGCAGACCACGTGGCCAAGCCGGCCACGCCGTCCGTTTCCGGCGGTGCCGATGTCCGCGCTGACGCAGATGCCTCCGCTGACGTGCCCAAGGCCGGCAAGTAAACAGCGACTTCCCCGACTAGGGGTTCACGGTGTGCGGCGGCTAGGCTTACTACCGCCGCACACCCGCAGTAAGGGAAGGACAGCTCCTTGGCAGCTCAGCTGACCGATGACGAATTGTCAGCCGCCCTTGCTGGCGACCCTTCCGGCTTCAGCGCCGTCTACAGTACTATTTCGCCCGCTGTGCTCGGATATTTCCGGGCACGTGGTGTGGATGACGCCGAAGCGCTCACGCAGGACGTCTTCGTGGATATCCTGCCAAAGCTGACAGGCGTCAAGGGCGGACGCACGGGGCTGCGGACCTTCATCTTCTCAGTTGCCCACGCCCGGCTCGTGGATTACCACCGCCGGTCCGCCAGGGCACCCCACTTGACCGAATATGACCCGCTGCAGGACGAACGGTATTCGAACTCTGCCGAGGACGACGTGCTGGGCAGGCTGGGTGGCATCACCTCCACCCTCTCCATGCTCAATGACGAGCACCGGGAAGTCCTGATCCTGCGGATCGTTGCGGACCTCTCCATCGAACAGGTGGCCGGCATCATGAACAAGACTCCGGGCGCCATCAAACAGCTTCAGCGGCGCGGGCTCCTTGCCTTGCGCGAACTCGTCAAGGAAAAGGACCACGCGCCATCATGAGTGTCACGCCGACAGGCAGGGACGGGGAGATCCAGGCGATTCTCCGTGATTCCGGGCTCGAAGAGGACGCGGACCTTTGCAGGACCCTTGACGAACTGCGCGGGCTCGCCCAAGACGTCGCTCCGGCACCGCGCGCGGACCTCGCCGCCCTGCTCACGCCGGGCGTGTCCAGTCTGGAACTCCGCCGCCAGGGCAGGAAGCGCAGGATGGGAGCAGTGGTCAGCGCCGCGGTTGTCGGCGCGATGGGCCTTGGCGCCGGCGCCGTGGCTGCCTCCAGCGAGGACTTCCGCCGAAGCGTTGGCCACTCCGTGGTGCAGTTCCTCCAGCCCGCTGACGAGGCCACCGCTCCAGGGACCGACCTTGGGAGTCCTTCGCCCGCAGACCTGCCGAGGCCTACGGCTGTTTCGCCAACCTCACCGACCGCAGCTCCGTCTTCGCCGGCAGCATCGTCGCCGGCGGTTGCCTCACAGTCGCGGGCGCCCGCCGCACCTCGCAGCCGCGAGACCCCGGGCCCCTCCGCGCTGCCAGGTGCGGCTCCTGGCGGGAAGCCCGACAAAGCTGCTGCGGTACCCGCCCGGCCGACGCAGCTCCCCGTTGTTCCGGGCGGCGGCATACGGCCGCAGCTTCCGTCCAAACCGAAGCCGGCGGTACCGACCCTGCCGGGTGCCGTTCCGGCTCCCTCCCCAGGAAACCCCTGAACCCCTGGAAGTTGTCAGTCCTTTTCAGGGCGCCCAAGGCCGCCACCACAAAAACTTTCTCGAACTTTTTTCGAATCGGCGTAACCTCGCGAGTCATCGCGGCGATTACCCATATGAAAGCGCCGGGCTGGAAGTTGTCCCCCATCAGGTTCCAGCCCGGCACTTTTTCCTGCTGCAGGCGTAGTCCTTAAGCCAGCACTTGCCGCCTGGACGAGATGACCCCGGTGTCGAAGCCGGCCAGGTGAAGTCCGCCATGGAATCGGGCGTGCTCAATCTTGACGCAGCGGTCCATGACGACGTCGAGTCCGGCCGCCTCGGCTTCTTTGGCGACGTCTTCATGCCACGAGCCCAATTGCAGCCAGAGGGTTTTGGCTCCAGCCGCGATGGCCTCGTCCATGACGCCCGGCAGGTCGTCGTGCTTGCGGAACACATCAACGATGTCCGGGCTCTCCGGCAGGTCGGCCAGCGACGCATACGTGGGCTGCCCCAGGATCTCCTTTACCGCCGGGTTCACGAAATACACCTTGTACCGGGTGGATGACTGCAGGTACGTGGCCACGAAATAGCTCGCACGCGACGGCTTGTCCGACGCGCCCACAATGGCAATGCTCTTTGCCTGCCGGAGCAGGTTCAGGCGTTCCGGTGCTGAGGGGCCTTCCCATGTGCGGTCTTCCGTGCTCATCAGTTCGCTCCGATCGTGCAGGCTTCAGCCGCCGCCGGGGACGCTAAGCCGCGGGTGGAAGCATCCGAGGCTTCCACCTCCGATGCTTCGGTCAGGGCCTGGTCCAGGTCCCACAGGATGTCGTCAATGTCCTCGAGGCCGACCGAGATGCGGACCAGGTCTTCCGGAACTCCGGCAGACTCGAGCTGGGCCGGGCTCAGCTGCTGGTGGGTGGTTGAACCGGGGTGGATGACCAGGGTGCGGGAGTCGCCAACGTTGGCCAGATGCGACGCCAACTGGAGGGACTCGATGAACTTCTGCCCGGCCGCGCGGCCGCCCTTGACGCCGAAGGAGAACACCGATCCGGGACCCAGGGGCAGGTACTTCCGCGCCCGCTCGTAGTGTGGGTGGGACGGCAGCCCGGAGAAGTTCACGTAGGCCACGCGCTCGTCGGCCTCGAGCCATTCCGCCACGGCCTGGGCGTTCTTCAGGTGCTCGTCCAGGCGCTGGGGAAGGGTTTCGACGCCCTGCAGCAGCTGGAACGCGGACTGCGGTGAGAGTGCGGGGCCGATGTCCCGCAGCTGTTCGCAACGGAGCTTGGTGAGGAAGCCGTACTCGCCGAAGTTCCCCCACCAGGAGACGTTGCCATAGGAGGCCACCGGCTCGGTCATGGTGGGGAACTTGCCGTTGCCCCAGTTGAACCTGCCGCTCTCCACGATCACGCCGCCCAGCGTGGTGCCGTGGCCGCCGAGGAACTTGGTGGCGGAATGGATCACGATGTCCGCTCCGTGTTCGATCGGCCGCACGAGGTACGGCGTGCTCAAGGTGGCGTCGACGACGAGGGGAATGCCGGCGTCGTGCGCTACCCTCGCCAGGGCCGCAAGGTCCTGGACTTCCGACGACGGGTTGGCCACCACCTCGACGAAGATCGCCTTCGTGTTCTCCCGGACAGCCGCGGCGTAGTCTGCGGCGTCGGTGCCGGGAACGAAGGTGGTGTCGACGCCGAAGCGTCGAAGGGTCACGTCCAGCTGCGTGACGGTGCCGCCGTACAGCTGGGAGGCGGCCACGATGTGGTCGCCGGCCTGGGTGAGCGCGGCGAAGGTGATGAACTCTGCAGCCATCCCGGAAGCCGTGGCCACCGCACCGATGCCGCCCTCAAGGGACGCAATGCGCTCCTCGAACGCGGCCACGGTGGGGTTGCCGATGCGGGAGTAGATGTTGCCGTACTTCTGCAGGGCAAACAGGTTCGCCGCGTCCTGGGTGTCCTTGAACACGAAGGACGTGGTCTGGTAGATGGGCACGGCACGGGCGCCGTGCTCGGCGTCGGGCGTGCCGCCGGCGTGCAGCGCGCGGGTGCGGAAGCCGAACTTGCGGTCTGCCATCAGACAGCCACCGGCACAGAGGCAACCGGGGTCTGGGACAGGTCCAGTTCGGTGCCGTTCTTGCGGGCCAGGTCCGCCTCGAGTTCGCGGACGATCGGCAGGACATCCTGGCCAAACGCAGCGATCTCTTCCTGGAAGTGCAGGTAGCCGGTGAGGAACAGGTTCACGCCGATTTTCTTGTACTCCACGATCCGCTCGGCGATCTGCTCCGGGGTGCCGATCAGCTGGGTCTTGAAGCCGTCGTTGTACTGGACAAGGTCCTCGAACGTGGAATCGGCCCACATGCCCTTCCCGTCCTTGGTGGACGCTCCGGCCTCCTGAACGGCGTCGCGGAAACCCTGGACTGCAGGTTTGTGTGCTTTCTCCACGATCTCGCGGAGCGTGTCGCGGGCTTCCTGCTCCGAATCGCGGGCGATCACGAAGCCGTTGAGGCCGAAACGCGGCGCTGCGATGGCGCCTTCGGCCCCGCGCCCGCTTTCTCCTGCGGAGGCCACCACGCCGGCGATGTTTTCCTTGAAGCCTTCCAGGTCCTTGCCGTTGGAGAAGTACCAGTCGGCCACGCGGCCGGCCGTGGCCTGGGCCGCGGTGGAGTTGCCGCCGAAGAAGATCTCCGGGTGCGCGCGGCCGGGAATGTCCACCGGTGCCGGGTTCAGGGTGAAGTCGGTGATGTTGTAGTACTTGCCGGACTGGCTGTACTCCGTCTCGGTCCACAGGCCGCGCAGAACCTTGATGAACTCCTCGGTGCGGACGTAGCGCTCGTCGTGTTCCAGCCACTCGAGGCCGAAGTTGGTGAACTCATTCTTGAGCCAGCCGGAGACGATGTTCACGGCGGCGCGGCCGTTGGAGATGTGGTCGGCGGTGATGATGTACTTCGCAAGGACGCCGGGGTGCCACATGCCGGGGTGGACGGCGGAAATGACCTTGAGCCGCTCCGTGGCCGCCAGCAGCGCCAGGCTGAAGGACGTGGCCTCGTGCTGCTTGTCCGCGCCGTATGAGGCGGCGTAGCGGGTCTGCGTCAGCGCGTATTCGAAGCCGGAGTTCTCGGCGATCCGTGCCAGCTTCTTGTTGTAATCGAAGTCCCAGCCGGTGCGCTGTTCGATCGTGGAGACGACCAGGCCGCCGGACACGTTGGGCACCCAGTAGGCGAACTTCAGGGGCTCGGAAAGACGGGCTACGTTGCTGATGTCGTTCATTGTTATTCCTTTACTTCTGGCCGGTGACGGGTGCTGAGGGGACGGCCGTGCGGCGGCGCAGCACGGCCTGGATGCCGGCGATGGCCGGCTCGTTCTGGAGTGAGGTGGTGTCGCCGAGGGTGGTGCCTTCGAAAAGCTGCGTGAGGAGGCGCCGCATGATCTTGCCGCTGCGCGTTTTGGGGACATCGGGAACCACGACGACGTCGCGCGGCTTGGCGATCGGCCCGATCTCCTTGGCGACGTGGTTGCGGAGGTCGTCGTTGATTGAGCGCGTCGAAACCGCGGAAACCCCGCCCTTCAGCACCACAAAGGCGACGACGGCGTGGCCGGTCTTGGGATCCGCGACCGGACACACGCCGGCCTCCACGACGTCCGGGTGGGACACGAGGGCCGACTCGATCTCGATGGTGGACAGCAGGTGCCCGGAGACGTTGAGGGTGTCATCTACCCGCCCGAGGATCCAGATGTCGCCGTCGTCGTCGTATTTGGCGCCGTCGCCGGCAAGGAACCAGCCCTGGGCAGCGTACTTGCGCCAGTACGAATCGAAGTAGCGCTGGGGGTTGCCCCACACAGTGCGCGCAATCGCGGGTCCGGGGGTGTCAACCACAATGAAACCCTGGACGCCCGGCGGTACGGTATTACCGGCGTCGTCCACGATCCGCGTGCTGACGCCGGGCAGCGGGCGGGCCGCGCAGCCCGGCTTAAACTCTGTGTCCGTTGGCGCCGGGGAGAGGATGGCGGCACCGGTTTCGGACTGCCACCAGGTGTCCACCACGGGGGCCGTGCCGGCACCGACATTCCGGCGCAGCCAGCGCCAGGCTTCCGGGTTGACCGCTTCGCCCACGGTGCCGAGCATCCGGATGGAGGAAAGATCGTAGGTGTCCGGCACGCCGTCCGGGAACCAGCCCATGAGCGAGCGGACCAGGGTGGGCGCGGTGTAGTACTGCGTGACGCCGTAGCGTTCGATGATCTCGAAGTGCCGGCCGGGGTGCGGCGTGTTGGGCGTGCCCTCGAAAATCACCTGCGTGGCACCGTTTGAGAGCGGGCCATAGATCTCGTAGGTGTGCGCGGTGACCCAGGCGAGGTCGGCGGTGCACCAGTGCACGTCCTGGTCCCGGAGGGCGGGGTCGGGGTTGCTGAAGAGGTGCTCGAAGCTCCACGATGCCTGGGTCAGGTAGCCGCCCGAGGTGTGCACCAGTCCCTTGGGCTTTCCGGTGGTCCCGGAGGTGTACATGATGAAGAGCGGGGTCTCGGCGTCGAACGCTTCGGCCTCCTGGACCTCCGAGGCGGTCCCTACGGCGTCATGCCACCACACGTCGCGGCCTTCAGTCATCGGGACGGTTGCCAGGCGGTCCGCGGGGGTGGTCCTGTTGACCACCAGGACGTGCTCGATGGCGTTGTCGCCGGAGACGGCGGCATCCGCGTTGTCCTTGACCGGAACGGCCACGCCGCGGCGGAACTGGCCGTCCGTGGTGACCAGGAGCTTGGCGCCGGTGTCCTCCACCCGGAACTTGAGGGCTTCAGCAGAGAAACCGCCGAAAACGAGGGAATGGATGGCGCCGATGCGGGCCACAGCGAGCGTGATGATGACGGTTTCCGGAATGACAGGGAGGTAGATGACCACGCGGTCGCCCTTGGCGATGCCCAGGTCCAGGAGGGCATTCGCGGCCTTGGACACCTCACGCTGGAGGTCGGCGTAGGTGACGGTGCGACGGTCACCGGGCTCGCCCTCGAAGTGGAGGGCAACCTTGTCCCCGCGTCCCGCCGCGACATGGCGGTCCACGCAGTTGTGGGCCACATTGAGCCGGCCGCCCTCGAACCAGGTGATGTCCGGGCCGGTGCCGGTCTCAAGATTGGCGGGCACCCTCCGGTGGGCGGTGGGCCAGGGCTTGCCGCCGTGCCCTGCTTGACCGGGTGTGGCCCAATCGAGGCGGAGGGCCTGCTGCTCCCAGAATTCAACAGTGTCCAGATCGGTGTCCAGGCCGCTGTACTGAACAGAACCCGGGGTGGTGCTGCTGTGACGCGCCAGCCCGCCAGTGGGGACGCCGTGCACTGCGCCTTCCGTGGGCTCGGTCGAGGACCATCCCGAAGAGCCGCGAAGGGAGCCGGGCGCGTCACGCAGCCCTGCTTCGATCGCCGTCGCGTTCGAAGTGGTTTGTGGAACTTCGGCCGTCCGGGTCTCCGCAGGGGAAATCCGGGCAAACGAAGGCAGAGCAGAAGAAATCTCGGGGGTCATTTGGGTACTCCATCGGACCTGGCAGTAGCACCCTGTTGTTCCGGGGAACAGATCGGCGGGAATGGTCGTCCCACGTCACCGGGTTGCTGCGGCTTCATCGATCCAGGTCTCTAGGCCGCTCGGGATGGTCGCTATCTACTAAAACGGAACCGCGGGATTCTACAAAATTTGCCCCGTTTTGCGACGTAATATTCTTCTCGGCGCTTTGGCGGGTGCCACTTTCGTTCATTTGTTCGGAAATCATGCGGGAACGCCGCAGGCGTAGGCTTGATGCATGGCCCACGTTAACGATCGAGCAGTCATCGAGCGCCTCATGCGAACCAGAGGGAGATGGGCCATTGTCGGCCTCACCACCAACGAATGGCGGTCGGCCTATGACGTCGCCCTTTATGTCCGCGACCGCATGGGAATGGAGATTATCCCCATTAATCTCCCCGGAGACGACGTCCATGGGGAGAAGGGCTACCGCTCCCTGACTGAGATCCCGCCGGAGAAGCACCCGATCGACGTCGTGGAGTGCTTTGTGAACTCACACAAGGTGGGGCCGGTGATTGATCAGGCGATCGCGGTGGGCGCCAAGGCAGTCTGGCTGCAGTTGGGTGTTTTCGACGACGACGCCGTGGAACGCGCCAAGGCCGCCGGACTGGACGTCGTGGTCAACTCCTGCCCCGCCCGCGAGGGCTGGCACTTCGGGCTCTAGGCCGGCATCCGCGGCCGGCATTCGCGCTGCCCTCAGCGCTTCATCAGGTCCGGGTAGTGACGCTCCGTCACGTCCGGATGGGCGCGTATCCGGCCTTTGAGCATGTTCATGCCAAAGGAGGCGAGCATCGGGTTGGACGGGTCGTCCGAGATGCCGCGGGCCTGCGCCTTCAGCTCCTCCGGGAGGGGGACCGGTTCGATCACCGCATCGAGCCGCGGCGACCAGAAGAAGGGCACGGAGTAACGGTCCACACCCGGCGGCGGCGCCTGAACCCGGTGGATGGTGGCGGCGAGGTAGCCCCCGGTTGCCACTTCCAGCATCTCGCCAAGGTTCACCACGAGCGCTCCAGGAATGGGTTCCACGGAAGACCACTCGCTGGCCCCCGGCGGGAGCACTTCCAGGCCGCCTACCGCGTCCTGAAGCAGGAGGGTGACAAAACCGTAGTCCGCGTGCGAGCCGACTCCCTGATCGCCGGCCGCTTCCACCACTCCGCCGACGTAGTGGACCAGCTTGCCCATCCAGGCCGGGGTCTCCCGGAACGGTTCGTCAAAGTGGTCCTCAGGAAGTCGGAGGGAGACTGCGATGCCGCGCAGGAGTTCGTTTCCCACCTTGGACATGAGCCCTGCCCATGCCATTGCAACGGGCGCCAGCTCGGGCAGCGATTCATCAGGCCACATGTTGTGGCCCTGGAGGAGCCAGTACGGCTGCTCGTCGGGATAATCGGGGACAGGTTCACGGTCCGGAGAGTAATCGATCTGCTCCCGTGCGTCCGCCCTTCCCTGGGTGACCTCCGTGCCCATCCGGGTATAGCCCCGGAAATGCGGGGAGAGCCGGTTGTCCAGCTTCATCCGCTCCTCAAGGGGAAGATCAAAGAAGCGCTTGATGGCGGCCAGCAGTTCCTCTGCCTGGCCCGGCGCGGCCCCGTAACCAGTGAGTTGGAAGAAGCCCACCCGGTGCGTGGCATCGCGCAGCTGCTCAATGAATTCCGGACTAAATGACCCATCGGCCTGACGTGCGGCGCCCAAGTCCAGAACAGGTATGGCCTCCCGATCAGGTGACATGCTCGCAGACTAGCACCGCCGGGGAAGCCTTTGTAGGCTCGCAGCATGGATGCTGCCGAACTGAGGAAAATCTGCCTGTCGTTTCCCGGGGCCTTCGAGGACTTTCCGTTCGGCCCTGAAACGTCGGTCTTCAAAGTCCGGTCCGCCGTAGCCGGCGGGGCCCGGCACGAGGCCAAGATGTTTGCGGCTTCCGCCATGGATCCTGAGGACTGGTCGGTGAGCCTCAAATGCGAGCCCGCGCTGGCCGAGCAGCTGCGGGCCGCCCATTCAGAAATAACCGGCGCCTGGCACATGAACAAGAGACACTGGAACGGCGTGCGGCTTGATGGCTCGCTGCCGGACTCCATGGTCCGCGACATGGTGGAGGACTCCTACGATCTCGTGGTGGCTTCGCTGAGCCGCAAACAGCAGGAACAGCTGGGCTGGGCCCGGCTGGTCCGTGCCCCAGGTCCTGCCGGAGAAGCAGCGGGAGGGGCCCAGCCCGGACACGAGGGGCAACCGGAACAGAAAACGGCAGGGATATGACTGAAAAGCGGTTGGCGCAGGGTGAACTCAACTATCCGGGCATCGGCTCCACGGAAGATGGCCCGCCGCCAGAGGGTTTCCCATGCCTGGTGACGCAGACGTACCTTGGCGAGGGCCTGGCAACCTACGGCCGGGTTGCCCAGGGCATCCTCACCTGGGAGCTGCAGCGCCGGTCGGGGCTTCGGGTCCGCACCGAGTCCGACGTCGTGGTTCCCGGCGCACGCGTGGTGAGCGGATTCGGCGTCGGACCTTTCCGGATCAACGCCCCCTGCGAGGTGGTGTGGGTCCACCGGCCGGTCCCCGGCGGGGGACCGCAGTCCGCCGGCTTCGCCTACGGCACCCTGCCGGGACACCCCGAGCGGGGCGAAGAGGCGTTCGAGGTGTCCATTGATGACCGGGGCACGGTGCTTTTCAAGATCACGGCCTTCAGCAGGCATTCGAACTGGTTCTACGCGGCGGGCGGCATCGTGGCCCGGGCGGCGCAGCGGCACGTCACTTCCCGATACATTGAAGGTGCACGCCAACTTGCCGCAGGTGCAAGCTGATCAGGAGACGGTACATGCTGGAACAAACCACCCTTGACCGACTGTGGGATTTCGAGCATCCCGAACTGTCCGAACGGCGTTTCCGGGACGCGATGGACGATCAAGACTATGACGTCTACGAAAGGGCGGAGCTCGCCACGCAGCTGGGCCGGGCCATCGGCCTGCAGGGCGGCTTCGAGGAGGCGGACGGGCTGCTCGACTCGATCGACAGTGAAGAGGAGCCCACCGTCGGTATTCGAATCCTGCTTGAGCGGGGGCGCATCCTGAACTCAAGCGGCCAGGCCGCGATGGCGGTGCCGTTGTTCGAGCAGGCCGCGGAGCTGGGCGATCATCTGGGCGAAAAATTCCTGGCCGTGGACGCCCTCCACATGCTCGCCATCGCCGACTCCGCCCATGCGGAACCCTGGACCCGGAGTGTGCTGGAATACGCCTCTACCGCCCACGAGCCCCGCACGAAACGCTGGATGGTGGCGCTGCACAACAACCTGGGCCGGACGCTGCACGGGGCAGGCCGGCTCACCGAGGCCCTGGTGGAGTTCCAGCTGGCCGAGCAGTGGGCGGAGCGCGTAGGGACCCCGGCGCAGCAGCAGTACGCGCGTGAGGCAATCGAAGAGTGCGAACAGGCTCTGGCCGCACACTAAGGCAGTGCGAGAATGAAGTCTTTGCACCCAGGAACGAAAGGAAAGCTCCCGTGATCTTCATCGTCGTCAAATTCAAGGTCAAGCCCGACTGGTCCGACAAGTGGCTGGATCTCGTGGCAGATTTCACCGAGGCCACGCGTCAGGAAACGGGCAACCTCTGGTTCGACTGGTCCCGAAGCGTGGATGACGCCAACGAGTTCGTCCTGGTGGAAGCGTTCAAGGACGACGCCGCCGGGGACCACGTGAACAGCGAGCACTTCAAGAAGGCCATGGCGGATATGCCGCAGGCCCTTGCGGAAACGCCCCACATCATCAGCCGGCAGCTCGACGGCGACGGCTGGGACCGGATGGGCGAGCTCACCATCTGACCCGTCGAGTGCTCCGTAGGTGCCCTTTTGAGCCCTGAAAACGGCAGTTACGGAGCACTCGATAGCATTAACCGCATGTGGATCGGATGGATTGAGTTCGACATCCTCCTGGGCGACATTCACAGCCTTAAGGAGAAACGCTCCGTGGTCAGGCCGCTGCTCGCGGAACTGAAACGGCGCTACGACGTGTCCGTGGCCGAGGTGGGGGACCAGGACCAGTACCGGCGCGCGCGGCTTGGGGCGGGGCTCGTGGCTGCTGACCGTGCTCACCTCGTGGAGGTGCTCACCGCCGTCGAACGCTTTGTGGCAGCCCGCCCGGAACTCGAACTTCTCAGCGCCCGCCAGCGCGAACTCCACAGCGAAGACTGAACCTCCATCGATTGCTCCGTAACGGCCCTTTTGAGCGTCCATAAGGGCCGTTACGGAGCACTCGATGGGTGGTGTGGATAACTTCTGCAGCGGTCAAGGGGTTCTGATCTGATGAATCCATGAAAACCGCACGCCGGCTCCCCAAGGAGTTAGAAGGACGCCCCTTCACTGTTGCCGAGGCCGGCCGCGCTGGCGTCACCCCTAAGCGGTTGCGCCACGGGTCGCTGACGGCTTTGGGAAGAGGCATCCGGTCGAAGAGTCCGACGTCGGAGCTCCCCTTAAGCGTCAGGGTGCGGCCATTCGTCGAGGTCAACGAGAGATGCGCCGCATCCCACCTCACAGCCGCGGAGCTCTCGTCGCTGCCGCGTCGCCGGCAGAAGGAGGCACCGCAGATGTACCACGTGATCCGACCGGAGGGCGCCGCCCATCTCAACCGTCCCCATGTGATCGTCCACCGCATGAAGCTCTACGAGGACGAGGTCACCGTGCTGGACGGGATCCCCATCACCACTCCGGAGCGAACATGGCTGGACCTGGCCGAAATGCTAAGCGTTGACGACCTCGTGGTGGCCGGTGACAGCTGCGTCCGTGTTCCGCGTGCCGAGCTGGAGGGCAGGGACATGCCGCTGTGCAGCCTGGAAGACCTCCAACGGATGATCGACCGCCACAAGGGAAAGCGCGGCATTCGCAAAGCCAAGGAAGCCATCAAGCTCATCCGGGTAGGCTCCGACTCCCCGCAGGAGTCCCTGCTGCGGTTGGCCATGAAAAGGGCCGGGCTACCCGAGCCGGAACTGAACGTGCCCATCATCGAGGACGACGGAACCAGGCACCATCAGCCGGACCTCTCGTATCGAAAATACAGGATCGGCATCGAATACGAGGGCGAGCACCACGGCGAGGAAGGGCAGATCGTCCGGGATATCGCCCGCTCCGAAAGATACGAAGCCTTGGGATGGACGGAGGTCCGGATCTCCAAGCGTCACATGGTCAATGACGCCAAGGCTGCGGTGGCAAAAGTGCGGACGGCCTTGGTCCGAGCCGGCTGGCGGCCTGGGCGTTAACGAACGATTGCTCCGTAACTGCCGTTCTGAGCGATCAAAAGGGCAGTTACGGAGCAATCGATGGAGGGTCAGTCCCTAGCCGAAGTACTTCGGCAGGGTGGCCTCGTGGGCTTCGCGGAGCGAATCAAGTGAGAGCTTGTCCACGCCGTTGATCTCCAGCTGGCCGCTGGCTGCGTCCACCACGCCGATGCGGGTGTGGGCAAAGCCGCGGGCGGTGCACATGTCCGTGAAGCGGACCTCCTCGGAGCGGGGCACGCCGACAACCGCACGCCCCTGCGTCTCGGAGAACAGTGCCGTGAACAGGTCCACGCCGTCGCGGTCCAGGACGTCCTGCAGCGCGATCCGGGCACCCACGCCGTAGCGCAGCGAGGACTCCACGAGTGCTGCCGCAAGGCCGCCTTCGGAGAGGTCGTGAGCCGAATCCACCATGCCGTCGCGGGACGCGTTGATCAGGATTTCACCCAGCGCGCGTTCGGCGGCGAGGTCAACCTTGGGCGGAAGTCCGCCAAGGTGGCCGCGCAGGTTGGACCACTCCGAACCGTCCAGCTCTGCCGCCGTGGTGCCCAGCAGGTAGATGGCCTGGCCGTCCTCGCGCCAGCCCGACGGCGTGCGGCGGGCGACGTCGTCCAGCTTGCCCAGCACTGCCACCACGGGGGAGGGGTGGATGGGCGTGGTGCCGGTCTGGTTGTACAGCGAGACGTTGCCGCCGGTGACCGGGATGCCCAGCTCCATGCAGGCATCCGACAGGCCGCGGATCGCCTCGGCGAGCTGCCACATGACATCCGGGTCCTCGGGGGAGCCGAAGTTCAGGCAGTCGCTGACGGCCATCGGCACGGCGCCGGAGGTGGCCACGTTGCGGTACGCCTCTGCCAGTGCCAGTTGTGCGCCGTGGTACGGGTCGAGGTAGGTGTAGCGGCCGTTGGCGTCGGTGGCCAGGGCCACGCCCAGGCCGGTTTCCTCGTCCACACGGACCACGCCGGCGTCATCCGGGAACGCCAGGGCGGTATTGCCGCCGACGTAGCGGTCGTACTGGTTGGTGATCCAGGACTTGTCGCACATATTCGGCGAGGCAACGAGCTCGGTAACGGCTGCTGCCAGCTGCGCGGGGGCGGAGGGACGGCCGGCATCCTGTACTGATCCAGTGAATGCATCGGCCTGGAGGGCGTCCTGCCATTCAGGGCGGGCGTAGGGGCGGTCGTAGACCGGACCGTCGTGGGCCACGGTGCGCGGGTCGACGTCGACGATGATCTCGCCTTCCCACGTGATGATCAGGCGGCCGGTGTCGGTCACCTCGCCCAGCCAGGAGTATTCCACGGCCCACTTATCCATGACTGCTTCGAAGGCAGCGATGTTCTCGGGCGTAACCACGGCCATCATGCGTTCCTGCGACTCCGACATCAGGATTTCGCCCGGGGTCAGGGTGGGGTCGCGCAGCAGGACGGAGGTCAGCTCAACCTCCATGCCGCCGTCGCCGTTGGAGGCGAGCTCGGACGTGGCGCAGGAAATGCCGGCGGCGCCGAGGTCCTGGATACCTTCAACCAGCGAACCCTTGAACAGCTCCAGGCAGCACTCGATCAGGACCTTCTCCGCGAAGGGGTCGCCCACCTGGACGGCGGGGCGCTTGGACGGTTTGGTGTCGTCGAAGGACTCCGAGGCCAGCACGGAGGCGCCGCCGATGCCGTCGCCGCCGGTGCGGGCACCGAACAGGACAACCTTGTTGCCCTTGCCGGAGGCGTTGGCGAGGCGGATGTCCTCGTGGCGCATGACGCCGACAGCCAGCGCGTTGACCAGCGGGTTGCCCTGGTACACGGAATCGAAGACCATTTCGCCGCCGATGTTGGGCAGGCCCAGGGAGTTGCCGTAACCGCCGATACCGGCAACCGCGCCGTGCATGACGCGGGCCGTGTCCGGGTGGTCGATGGCGCCGAAACGCAGCGGATCCATCACGGCCACCGGGCGGGCGCCCATGGAGATGATGTCGCGGACAATGCCGCCGATGCCGGTTGCGGCGCCCTGGTAGGGCTCAACGAACGACGGCGAGTTGTGCGACTCGATCTTGAACGTCACGGCCCAGCCGTCGCCCAGGTTGGTGACGCCGGCGTTTTCGCCGATGCCCACCAGCATGTCCTTTTTCATCTCGTCGGTCACCTTGTCGCCGAACTGGCGCAGGTGGTTCTTCGAGGACTTGTACGAGCAGTGCTCGCTCCACATCACGGAGTACATGGCGAGCTCTGCGCCGGTCGGGCGGCGGCCCAGGACCTTCACAACCTCATCGAACTCGTTCTGCTTCAGGCCCAGTTCGGCCCAGGGGAGTTCGGTGTCCGGCGTTTTGCCTGCGTTCTCGACCGTGTCGATGTTGAACTTCCTGGCGGTCTCGACAGGCTGCGCGACCGAGTGGGTCTCCGTCATTTGTTGTCTCCCACGATTTTGTTCAGTACAGAGGTGAAGAAACCGAGGCCATCGGTGTCTGAGCCGCCGATGCCGTCCAGTGATTCGGGACCGTAGCCGACCTCCACTGCATGCTCGGGGTGCGGCATGAGGCCTACGACGTTGCCGGCGGCGTTGGAGATGCCTGCGATGTCGCGGCGGGAGCCGTTCGGGTTGAAACCGACGTAGCGGAACACCACGCGGCCTTCAGCTTCGAGGGCGTCCAGGGTCTTTTCGTCGGCGATGTACTGCCCGTCCTGGTTCTTCAGCGGCACGGTGATTTCCTGGCCGGCGGCGTAGTCGCCGGTCCACACGGTGCTGTTGTTCTCCACACGCAGGACCTGGTCGCGGCACATGAACTTCAGGTGGTCGTTCTTGATCATGGAGCCGGGCAGCAGGTGCGATTCGGTGAGGATCTGGAAGCCGTTGCAGATGCCAAGGACCGGCAGCTTGGCGTCCGAGTTGGCGGCGTCAATGATCTTAGACATCAGCGGCGCGAAGCGCGCGATGGCGCCGGCACGGAGGTAATCGCCGTAGGAGAATCCGCCAGGAATCACGACGGCGTCAACGTCGCCCAGCGTGGTGTCCGCGTGCCAGAGCGCCACGGGAGTGGCGCCGGCCAGGCGGACCGCACGGGCGGCGTCGCGGTCGTCAAGGGTTCCGGGGAAGGTGACCACGCCGATCTTGGCGCCGGCGAGGCTCGGGTTGGCCGCCACGGCGACCGCCTCGCCAATCAGGGGAAGTTCAGTCATCTCAGGCCTCGACGACCTCGACGTTGACGACGTCCTCGATCACCGGGTTGGACAGCAGGGTCTCGGCGGCCTCACGGGCCTGGGCCAGGATTGCGTCGGTCACCTCGCCGTCGACGGTCAGTTCGAAACGCTTGCCCTGGCGGACAGAGCTAAAGCTGGTGAAGCCCAGACGGGGGAGTGCACCCACGATGGCCTTCCCCTGCGGGTCCAGAATCTCGGGCTTGGGCATGACGTCGACAACGATCCGGGGCATCCGGTAACTCCTGTGCGTGAGCATTGGGTAAGGGCGCAGCGGAGTGGTGCCGTCTCACGCCGTTCGTCTGTGGCCGCTTCGGGTACAAATGGCACGACATGGACGGGCGCTCCGCGAGCTTGCTTGCCCATTCTACCGGCCGCAGCGCCGCACGCTGTATTCGGGGCCGGCGGCATAGGAGTCTGAGAAGTACGACGGCGGCTCTGGCCCGCCGTCCCTGCCCTCAGTAGGATTGCGGCATGGCCGAGAAACCGAAATCTGTACTGTTGCCCGTGGTTGCCGCCGCTGTTTTTGCGGGGCTTGGGAGGATGGTTCTCCAGAAGATCAGGGCAGACCGGGCTGCCAAACAGAATCGCGTCGCGGGCCCGGTGGATGAGAAAACACGTAAGTGGATCAGCGACGTGGTCCGCACACCTCGGCAGTAGCATTCCGTTGGAGTAGCAGAGCTTCCGACGTTCCGCAGGCGGGTGCCCTTTAGGGTGCCCGCCGCCGGCGTTTAAACCGCCCGGTGATTCGTGCAACGAAATTTGGAGTGACAAAACTAAATTGTCGTTTGTGTCCTATGTCATAACTACCTATCAGTAGGTACTGTGGGGTTCGGCTGACCATCGCTGGGATCGACAAGACCTGTCAACCCCACGCGGCCTGGCCGCATGAGCCCGGCAACGCAGCCGGGACGGTTCCTTATGAAAGGTTCAAATCACTCGTGAAATCAGCAGGAAAAAGCTTCTTCCGAAGCCGGGGGGCCCGGAAAGCAGCGGCACTTTGTGTCGGCTTGCCTTTGCTCCTTTCATCCGTCGCCGCTTCGCCCGCCATCGCCGGCCCGCCACAGGGTCCGGCGGCGGCTGCGCAGCAAAAGAACATTAATCCGAACGATTACCAGGCGGGACGCTACATCGTGGTCCTGGCCGAAAAGCCCGCAGCCACCTACGATGGCGGCACAGCAGGACTGCCGGCCACTAAACCGAAGTCAGGCCGCAAACTCGACGCCAGCCGGGCCGAAGTGCGGAAGTACCAGGCACACCTGGAGGCGAAGCAGACAGCGCTCGCCGCTAAGGAACATGTGCAGATCCGGCACAAGTACACTGCCGCACTCAACGGGTTCAGTGCCACACTCACTGCCGACCAGGCCGTGAACCTCGCCAAGAGCGCGGACGTACTCGACGTCGCCCCGGACACCCAGCGGGCGCCGGACTACTCCACCACCGACTTCCTCAAGCTCAGTGGACCCCAAGGCACCTGGAACACCCAGTTTGGCGGTCAGGCCGGAGCGGGCAAGGGCGTTGTGGTCGGAATCATCGATTCCGGATACACACCGTCCAGTGCCTTCTTCGCCGGGGAAGAGGTAAAGCCCCTCACCGGCGAGCCGAAGGTCGGCGTTCCTTACCGCACCGCCGGCGGCAAGATCGCCATGCTGAAGTCCGACGGCAGCACGTTTGAAGGTGAGTGCCAGAAAGGCGAAGGGTTCGACGGCAAGGCCTGCAACTCCAAGGTCCTGAGCGCACGCTACTTCTCGGAAGCGTTCGAGGACACCGTGGACAAGGCGGACCGCGCACCGGAAGAACTGATTTCCCCGGTCGACGTCGGCAGCCACGGAACCCACACGGCCAGCACCGCTGCCGGAAACGCCAACGTGGAGTCGTTTGTGGATGGCCGCAGCTTCGGCCTGACCAGCGGCATCGCACCGGCGGCCAAGCTATCGGTCTATAAGATCTGCTGGGAGGACAACGACCCCGCCACCGGTGGCTGCTACACCTCATCCTCCATCGATGCGATCAACCAGGCCGTGATGGACGGTGTTGACGTGCTGAACTACTCGATCTCGGGCACCACGTCCACCACCACCGACCCGGTCTCAATGGCCTTCCTGTCGGCAGCCTCCGCCGGCATCTTCGTGGCCGCGTCGGCAGGCAACTCGGGGCCCGACGCCAGCACGGTGAACCACGGCGAACCGTGGGTCACCACGGTTGCCGCCAGCAGCTTCTCCCAGGAACTGCAGGGAACCGTTGAGTTCTCCGACGGCAGCAAGTACCGCGGCGCCAGCATCATGAACCGCGAAGCAGCCGGCGCCGGTGTGGTCCTCGCCGCAAACGCCGCCTCGGGGACCGACGCCACGCCACGGCTGTGCGGCCCCGGATCGCTGGATCCGGCAAAGATATCCGGCAAAGTCGTGGTCTGTGACCGAGGCACCTATGACCGCGTTGCCAAGAGCGCCGAAGTGGCGCGCGGCGGCGGCGTGGGCATGATCCTGGTCAACGTCTCCGCGTCGTCCCTCGACGCGGACAAGCACTCTGTCCCGACGGTCCACGTGAACCCTCCCGCGACGGAAGAGATCAAGGCCAAGGTGGCGGCGAACCCGGCCATCACGGTCTCCCTCGTCAACAAGGACACCACCGGGCTGCCTGCTGAAGCGCAGCCGCAGATCGCCGGCTTTTCGTCCCGCGGTCCGCTGCTTGCCACGGACTCCGATCTCCTGAAGCCCGACGTCGCAGCCCCGGGTGTTGCCATCCTGGCCGGTGTATCGCCGATCGGTGCCGGCGGGGACAAATTCGGATTCATGTCCGGAACTTCCATGGCCTCCCCGCACGTTGCCGGTTTCGGCGCCCTCATCCTGGGCAAGAACCCGAACTGGTCACCGGCGGCCGTGAAGTCGGCCATGATGACAACGGCCAGTGACGTCAAGCTCGCAGACGGCAAAAAGAACACCGATGTCCTGGCCGCCGGAGCCGGGCAGGTGGATCCGGCCCGCGTGCTGGATCCGGGTCTGGTCTACGACGCCGACGGCGACGATTACCTGCGGTTCATCCAGGGAACCGGTGTTGACCTGGGCATCCCGGGCCTCGGCGCCACCAAGCCGCGCGACATGAACGTCCCGTCGTTCTCGCTCGGAAACCTGGCGGGCAGGATCGAGGTCACCCGCACGGTGACGGCGCTGACGCCGGGCGTATACCGCGCCAAGGCCAGCGTGCCTGGTGTAAAGGTGACGGTCACCCCGTCCATCCTGTCGTTCAACGCACCCGGTGAAAAGCGCACGTTCAAGGTTTCCTTCGAGAACCAGAGCGCCAAACTGGGGTACTTCGCCACGGGCTCGCTCACCTGGCAGGGGTCGAACAAGACTGTGGCCTCGCCGATTGCGGTACGTCCCCAGTCAGTCGTGGCCCCGAAGGACGTCGCCTTCACGTCGCAGGGAGGCAACGGCTCCGGAAACATCAGCATCGTGTCCGGTTCAAGCTCGCCCACCAACGTGACGCTGGACGGCCTGTCCAAGGCGGATTCCTCCGCCATCGAGCTGGTCCCAGGGCCGTTCAAGTACGCGGCCGATGCCTCGAACTCCGTCAAGACCGTCGACGTTCCGGCCGGTGCACCGCTGGCCAAGCTGTCCGTGTTCTCCGCGGATGAAAGCGCTGACTTCGACATGGTTGTCATCACCCCCGACAACCAGGCGATCGTTGTTGCTACGGCCTCGTCCAGCGAATCGGTGTCCATTCCGAATCCCGTGGCGGGCACCTACACGATGTTCGTGAATCTTTACGACAGCCCCAAGGGCCAGCCCACCAAGGCTTCCGTGGACGCAGCGGTACTGGGCGCAAACGTGGGCAATGCGACCGTGACTCCTGATCCTGTTCGCCTTGCCAACGGCGCGTCCGGCAAGCTCGCTCTGACCTGGAACAGCCTGGCTCCCGGTTCATACATTGGCCGGGTCACGTTCGCCGGTGCCAGCGCACCGACCTTCGTGAGCGTAGTGGTGACGCCCGGCGCGACCACCGCGGTTCCGCCGGCTTCGGAGGATCCGAAGAAAAAGAAGGAAAGAGGGAAGGTCCACAACGAGGACCTGACCAAGGCTCCGGATAACTCCATCTAGGAAGGTCCCGGAACCTGGTTCCCCGTCTGGGGGAATCCTGACAGCATTGGCCGGCGGTGCAGACCGCCGGCCACTGCCGTTTAACCGGCGCCGTCCGCCCAAGCCGGTGGCCCACCGCCGGCCCGGTTAGGGCCTCAGACGGCGCCCGTCGACCCGGATACACCGCCCAGCAGCGGGGAAAGCGCGCGCCAGCGGGCGATTTCGCAGCCGTCCGTCAGGGAAAAGCGCGCATGCACCTGGCGTTCGCCGAAAGTTCCGGTGACCACAGCCACCTGCGGACCGCCGTACTGCTGCGTACAGAGTTTGGGCGGACCGGGCACTGGGAAGAATATCCCCTCCCCGAAGCGTTCGACGGCGGCTATCGCCCCCGCGGGGTCAGGCAGCGTTGTCTCGGGGTTGCCGCCGGCGCGGCGGACCAGCGTGAATACGTGGTCCGGGCCGCCGGGCGCCTCGCTCAGGGTGACGGTGAGGTCGAGGTCGAGGTCTGGGTGCTCAGCGCTGCTGTTCACTTTTCTTCCTTTGCCGGGGAACCGTGCGGGGATTCTTCCGAAGGACGTTCCGGGCCCAGGGAGTCAAAGAGGGGCTTGAGTGCCTCCAGCAACCTGCCGCGCAGGATCTGGGCCTCAGCAGAGAACGCGCGCTGGTGCTCCACGTAGCTGGCCTTACCCTCCGCCGTTTCGATCCTGATCGGGGGATATCCCCACTCGGCGAGGTCGTAGGGGGAGGCCTGCATGTCCATGGCCCGTACCCGCCAGGACAGTTCGAAGCAGTCCATCACCAGCTCGCCCGGCAACGCGGGTGAGAGCTTGTAGGCCCACTTGTAGAGGTCCATGTTCGCGTGAAGGCAGCCGGGCTGTTCCGTGGACAGCTGGTTCTCCCTGCTCGGCGACAGTTCGTTCAGCGGAAGGGCGTCAGGGGTGTAGAAACGGAACGCATCAAAATGTGAACAGCGGATCCTGTTTTCTTCTACCACCTTGTCCGTGCCGGCTTCGCCCAGCCGCAGCTTCAGGTACTCGTGCCGGAGCTCAAACTTGTCCTGGCGGTAGACCATGGCCCACTCGTGCAGGCCGAAGCAGCCGAACTGCGCCGGGCGGGCGGCGGTGCCTGCCAAGATGACCTGGGCAAAGACCAGGGCTTCGCGGCGCCGGGCCAGAAAGGCGTCGCGGTCCAGCGTGACAGCGGTGCTGCCGGGCGGCAGGCCGCACAAGGCGAGTTCGCCGTCGTCGAGCCCGCGGTAATACTTCCAGTCCCTCCGCGGGGCCGCCTCCGCTCCGGAGAGGACAACGCCGGCTCCCGGATGCCAGCGCATCAGCTGGCCGGGCTTCTGTGTGTAATAGGTGAACAGGAAGTCTTCCACCGGGTGCTTGCGGCCGGCGGAACGGCGGGCAAGGTAGGGGTCGGCGTAGCGCCGCCCACGCCTGGCATGCGCGGCCTCAATCTCCAGCCAGTCAACGGCGGGAAGCACCTGAAGCTGAATATCCCGCCTCGGAAGCGTCACGCCGGGCACGGACCTAAACTGCTCCACTGGCAGTACCAAGGATGTCCCGGGCGGCGTTCCAGGCCCCGATTTCGCAGCCGTTCCGCAAAGTGAAGGTGACCTCCACCGGAGTGCCGCCGACGACACCCGAGACCGTGGCTACCTGAGGGCCACCGTACTGCTGGGTGCAGGAGACGTCTTTGCGGGGCGCAGGCTGGTTCAGGATGGCCGCGTTCTTCTTCAACGCCGCGCAGGCGGCGGCCGCCTTGGGATGCTGGCTTTCGGACATGGGGGCACCGTCCTTGCACACCAGCGTGTAGTTGACGGCAGTTCCGTCTTTCGAGGGTTTCACCGTGATGGCGAGTTCGGCGTCGCCGGTCCCTGGCCCGGACGGCAGCGGAGCGGCGGCAGGCGGCGCCGGGGCGGGGACTGTGGTCACGGCGTCGGGCGGCGTGGTGCCAGGAGCCGTCGTACCCGGAGAGGCCGTGCCGGGAGCGGTCGTGCCCGGTGTGGTGGTGCCGGGGGCGGTGGTGCCTGGCGTCGCGCCCGGGGATTGCGAACCAGGCGTGCCAGTGCCCGGGGATTCGCTGGTGGTTCCGGTGGTCGCCGAAGGCTGGCCGGTTCCGGTGTCCGGGGTGCAGGCAGCCAGTCCGCCCATCGCTCCGAGGGCGAGCAGCACAGAAATAAATTGCTTGCGCATGCCAGGTCTCCTCAAGTTTTTCCCATTCTACCGTCGGCGTCTGCAGCGGTCCGGAACGGCCCGGTAACGGTATCCGGCAATTGCTAACGGAAGGGTATCGATTCTTGGCGGCGTCCGCGGTATCTTTCTGACATTGACGGGTGCGCGGCAACAACCAAAGAGTGATGACGCCCATGGGGGGCAGAGCGTCCAGTTCGTGGGACCGAAGGTCTACAGGTCCTGAACAAAGGAAGGCATCTCCCCATGACCACGCAAAGAATTTCCCGCCACAGATTCAGCAAACGGCTGCCGGCAGTCCTTGCCGTCGGCCTCGCCATGGTTGTTGGCCAGGGCCTCACCGCGCCGACGTCCGCCGCACCCGGACCGTCCTCGGGCCAGGCAATTGCCGGCTCCCGGACATCGGCGTTTGACGACGGCCGCTACATCGTGATGCTCAAGGACAAGCCCTTGGCCACCTATTCGGGCGGTGTGGCCGGGATACCCGGCACGGCCGTTCCGAAGGGCAAGAAGCTGAACCCCTCCGGGCCCAACTCGCGCAAATACGATGCGCACCTCCGGTCAAAGCAGCGGCGGGCGGCAGCAGCCAAGGGCGTGACGATTGATGAGAGCTTCACCCTGGCTGTCAACGGCTTCAGCGCCGTTCTTTCGGCCGACCAGGCCAAGGGGCTCGCCGGTGACACCAGCGTGCTGGCCGTCGTCCCCGATGCCCTGCGCAAGCCGGATTACTCCAGCACCGATTTTCTCGGCCTCCCAGGCGGGGACGGCGTATGGCACGACCAGTTCGGTGGCGAGGCGGATGCGGGCAAGGGCGTCGTAGTGGGCATGCTGGACACCGGATACTCCCCGGACAACCCGTTCTTCACCGGCGATCCGGTCGAGCCGCTCTCCGGAACTCCCAACGTCGGCGAACCGTACCATCTGCAGGGCAATGTCATCGCCATGCGCAAGGCCAATGGCGGGACGTTCGTGGGCGACTGCGTGAGCGGTGACGGATTCGACGGAACCGAGTGCAACAGCAAGGTGCTCGGCGCCCGGTTCTACGACAAGGCCTACAAAGCGGCCGTTCCGCCCGAACTGCGGTCTCCGCTTGAGCTGTTCTCCCCGATTGACGTAAACGGCCACGGCTCGCACACAGGCAGCACCGCCGCCGGAAACAGCGATGTCACCCAGACTGCCGGTGGACGTGACTTCGGGACGAGCTCGGGTGTTGCGCCGGCGGCGAAGATCGCGGTGTACAAGGTGTGCTGGGAAGGCTCGACCCCGGACACCACAGGATGCCTCGAATCTGACATTCTCAATGCCATCCAGGACGCCGTCCTTGACGGCGTGGATGTGCTGAACTACTCCATCTCCGGCAACAACAATTCAACGGTCGACGCCGTTTCCCTCGCCTTCCTCAATGCGGCCGCAGCAGGGGTGTTCGTGGCGGCATCGGCGGGCAACTCCGGCCCGATCGCCAGCACGGTGAACCATGCCGGCCCGTGGCTGACAAGCGTCGCCGCCTCCACGTTCGACAGCTCGCTCCGCGGAACGGCCGAATTGTCCAACGGTGCCAAGTTCGCCGGAGCGAGTGTGATGAGCGAGGAAGTGGCAGCGAAGCCGATTGCCCTGGCATTGGCCGTAAAAGCGGCCGCCGCCACTGATGCCGACGCTGCCCTGTGTGCCCCGAACGCACTGGATCCGGCCAAGGCCGCAGGGAAGATCGTGGTCTGCGACCGCGGCATTTTCCCGCGCACCGCCAAGAGCGATGAGGTCAAGCGCGCTGGCGGCGTTGGCATGGTGCTGGTCAACGTGACGCCGGGCTCGCTGGATACGGACCTGCACAGCGTTCCGACCGTGCACGTTGCTGACCCCAAGATCAAGGACGTGGTCGCGGCCAATCCGGGAATGACCGCCAGCCTCAAGGCCACCGACACGACAGGTGCTGCACTTCCGCCGGTACCGCAGATCGCTGAGTTCTCCTCCCGCGGTCCAACGCTGGCGTCCGACGGTGACCTGCTGAAGCCGGATGTCGCGGCGCCCGGTGTGGCCGTCCTGGCCGCCGTGTCGCCGATCGGCTTCAAGGGCGAGAACTTCGGGTTCCTGTCCGGCACCTCCATGGCTGCGCCGCACATCGCAGGATCCGGTGCGCTTCTGCTCGGCAAAAACCCGCAGTGGTCCCCGGCGGCCGTGAAGTCCGCCATCATGACCACCGCATACGACCTGGTCAACGCCGACGGTGCTGAGGTTCACGACGTCTTCGCCCAGGGCGCGGGCGAGGTGGATCCGTCAAAGTTCGCCTCGCCGGGCCTGGTTTACGACGCCGGGATCGCCGACTGGATGGGCTTCCTCCAGGGTCAGGGCATCGACTTGGGCGTAGCACCCGTGGCCGCAAAGGACGTCAACGTGCCGTCGGTTGCCCTCGGCGCCCTTGCCGGCAGTCAGACGGTCAAGCGCACGGTCACGGCGGTGAAGGGGGGAACCTACAGTGCCGCAGTCGACGTTCCGGGCATCAAGGCAACCGTGAGCCCTGCAGAGGTGACCCTGAAAGAAGGGGAGAGCGCCACCTTCACCATCACCTTCGCCACCGCCGGTGCCCCGCTGAATGCGTATGCCACCGGATCCCTGACGTGGACATCGTCCGATAACAGCGTGCGGTCTCCGGTGGCGGTGCGGCCGGTGGCCCCGTAGCCGCCGTCACCGTAGCCGCTGTCCAGCTGCCGGACACTTGGCTGGCGGGCACTTAACAAGGACGACGCCGGCACTCACCTCACGGGGTGAGTGCCGGCGTCGTGCGCTGTCCCGTTCTTGCGGGTCATCCCGTTGCCCGGCCAAATCCGGAGCTCAGCTCCGGGCGGCGCCGGTTGCGGCGATGAGGTCCATCATCGCGCGGTGCAGCGTCTCCACCTGTTCCCGCGTGAGGCCCAGCTTGGCCATCATGGTGCCGGGAACCGAAGTTGCCTGTTGACGCAGTGCTGCTCCGGCGGGGGTCAGCGCCACGGCCAGGGTCCGTTCGTTTCCCTCGACGCGGCGCCTCGAGATGAAACCGGCCGATTCCAGACGACGGAGGAGGGGGGAGATGGTGGCGGGCTCCTGGGCAAGTGCCTCGCTGATGTCACGGACGGAGCGGGGGCTGGATTCCCACAGGCACAGCATGACCAGGTACTGGGGGTGGGTTAGGCCCAGCCTCTCCAGGACCGGCTTGTAGGCGCCGACGACGCCGCGTGAGGCGACCGTCAGTGCGAAGCACAACTGGCGTTCCAGCAGAAGATCGTCCTCCACGGATTCGGCAGCGGCGTCGTGGACCGCTTCGTCGGCGGCCGGGTACGTTGCCGGGGCATTCCGGTTCCCTGTCATGAGCGTTCCTTCAATAGTTAGTGCACTAATAATTAGTGTATCGTTGATTCTGGCAGCAGCCTTCGAAATGGAGAAGTGGATACCGTGGCAAAAGAGAATGCTTCACAACGGTTCATGCGGGCAACCGGCAAGCTGAAGGCGATATTCGGCCCCGCGAACCGGAGTTCCCTGGTGCACGACATGACCGAGGAGAACCGCAGGCTGCTCGCCCAGCGCGAGGCCGAAACCCAGCAGTGGGAAACGGTCCACCGCCCGGACGGCAGCACCTACGTCGTGCCGCGCAATCCGGACGATAAGTCCCTCCGCTAGGCGCTGAAGAGGCCGGGGCCTTTTCGGCAGTCCCGGCGTAAAATGAGGGCACTGGCAGTTACGAAGAGCAGATGCTCGACCTTCGTTCAGGGAAGGAGGTGGGACTTGTGGCACATGTACTCGCTGGCTTTATGGACCTGACCGACAGGCTCCGGTTCGTATTCGGCCCTGCCACCCAAGGCGATTCCTCAGCGCCGGTGGTTCACATGCATGACGACTTCGAGCACGCCTCGGAAGACGATCTGGCGCAGTTTGAGGTCGAGACCGATTCCGAAGGCCATCACTACGCAGTGCGCAAGAGCGATCTCCAGTAGGGGGAAATCCTGAAACTTGCGCAGTGAACACGACGCATTGAACATGGCGCGCTCCACGGCGCATGACCAACGCGACTGCCGGCCTGGCTGAGCCAGACCGGCAGTCGTTTTCTTGTGCCTGAAGCCTTTGGTTAGCGGCCTGTGCCGCCGTAGACCGTTGCCTCGTCTTCGCTGTCCAGGTCGAACGCCTTGTGGATGGCCCGGACGGCGTCGTCCAGCAGATCGGCGTGCGTCACCACAGAGATGCGGATTTCTGACGTGGAGATCATGTTGATGTTGATGCCGGCGTCGGACAGGGCCTTGAAGAACGTGGCCGAAACGCCCGGGTGGGAGCGCATGCCCGCGCCGATCAGCGAAAGCTTGCCGATCTGCTCGTTGTACTCAATGCTTTCGAAGCCGATCTCCGGCTCGGCCGCCCGGAGGGCCGCGAGGGCGTCTGCACCTTCCACGATGGGCAGCGTAAAGGAAATGTCCGTGCGGCCGGTCCCGTGCGTGGACACGTTCTGGACAATCATGTCGATGTTCGAGTGCGCGTCCGCGATCACCTGGAAAATCGCGGCTGCCTTGCCGGGGATGTCCGGAACACCCACGACGGTGACCTTGGCTTCGGACCGGTCGTGTGCAACACCGGAGATGATTGGCTGCTCCAAGGCAACTCCCTCTTGAGTCTTGATTTTGTCGTCGGCGCCCGGCAGGACCCAGGTGCCTTCGTGCTGGCTGAATGAGGAACGGACGTGCAGCGGCACACCGAACCGGCGGGCGTACTCGACGCACCGCAGGTGGAGGATCTTGGCTCCCGACGCGGCCAGTTCCAGCATTTCCTCGCTGGAGATGCGGTCGATTTTCTGGGCGGATGGCACCACGCGCGGATCGGCGGTGTAGATTCCGTCCACGTCCGTGTAGATCTCGCAGACATCGGCGTCCAGGGCGGCCGCAAGGGCAACGGCGGTGGTGTCCGAGCCGCCGCGGCCCAGGGTAGTGATCTCGTTGGTGGTGCGGCTCATGCCCTGGAAGCCGGCAACGATGGCAATATGGCCCTTGTCGAGGGCCGTCCGGATGCGGTGCGGATCGACATCGATGATCCGGGCCTTGCCGTGGATGCCGTCGGTGATCATGCCGGCCTGGGAACCGGTGAAAGACTGGGCGGAGGCGCCGAACTTGTTGATGGCCATTGCCAGCAGCGCCATGGAAATGCGTTCGCCGGCGGAGAGCAGCATGTCCATCTCCCGGGCCGGAGCGGAATCGGTGACCTGCGCAGCGAGATCCAGCAGTTCGTCCGTGGTGTCGCCCATCGCAGAAACCACCACAACGACCTCGTTGCCGGCTTTCTGCGCGTCGACAACGCGCTTGGCAACCCGCTTGACGCCCTCCGCGTCGGCCACCGAGGAGCCGCCGAACTTCTGCACGATGAGCTGGGCGGTGGCGGCCGGCTTAACGGCGTGCTCCTGCGGCTGCGGCTCGGTCTTCACATCGGTACTGGGCATACTCATGCGTGCACCTTCACTGGATCAATCGGAGTTCTGGAGGCCAGGCGGCCTTGCGGCGCGGCGGCGTAACTGATGTGACCAGTTTATCGCCGCCCCCGGCGGGCGTTGAATTGTGACCCCGGACGGTCAGCTGAGGGCGTCGCGGCGGCCCTCGAAGGCCCGGCCGAGTGTCACTTCGTCGGCGTACTCGAGGTCGCCGCCTACCGGGAGGCCGGAAGCCAGCCGTGTCACTGCGATGCCGATCGACTTGAGCATCCGGGCAAGATACGTGGCCGTTGCTTCCCCCTCGAGGTTGGGGTCGGTGGCAATAATGATTTCCTGGATGGCGCCGTCGTTGAGGCGGGTCAGGAGTTCGCGGATCCGCAGCTGGTCGGGACCGATACCGGCGATGGGGTTTATCGCGCCGCCCAGCACATGGTATCTGCCCCGGAAAGAGCGGGTACGCTCCACCGCCAGGACATCCTTGGATTCTTCCACTACACAGATGACGGAGGGGTCCCGGCGCGGGTCCCGGCAGATGTTACAGAGCTCCTGCTCGGTCACGTTGCCGCAGGCCGTGCAGAACTTAACACGTTCCTTGACCGTGGTGATGGCATCCGCGAGGCGCTTCATGTCCTGGGGATCGGCCTCCAGAATGTGGAAGGCCAGCCGCTGGGCCGACTTTGGCCCGACGCCGGGCAGGCGTCCGAGCTCGTCGATCAGCTCTTGAACTGCACCCTCGTACACAACGTCCTCGATTACTTGGTTGGAAGATGGCCGCTAACCCGTGCCGCCGGCACGGCGCGACCGGCGACGGACAGCGGACGGAGCGGGCGGGCAGTCCGTTCTAATAACGGGGCACCAGCGGACTTCCGTCCAGTGACCGTTCCTCAATCAGCTTTCCGCCCAGAATACGCTCAACCGCGGCCCTGCCAAACACGCCGGACTCCTCGATGGTTTCGTCGTCCGCGCTGGGGATGTCCTGTACGTAGGACGCCACGGAGTCGGCCTTGCGGGCCGGTGCCTTCGCCCGCCCTGCTTCGGCTTCTGGGCTGTTCGACAGCCTCTGGTAGAGGCTGAGCTTTCCGCTGGCGGGAAGTACAGGTGCCGCCTCGGGCGACGCAGCCGGGACTGCCTCAGGGCGGGGCTGTGAAGCGGGCGCCGCGCTTGGCGCGAATGCAGTGGCGTGGGCTGCCGGAACCGGAGCGGACGCCATGGCATAGGCAGGAGCGAACGCTGGCGTGCCTGCTTCAGGCTCGGTGGATTGAGCCTGTGCCGGAACGTGGGCGTCGACCGCAGCCGGCGTGGACACCGAAGCGCCTGCCAGGACCGGTTCCGCCTGGACCGGTTCCGCCGGGGGCACCTGAGCCGTTGCCGGTTCATAGCGCGGTGCAGTTGTTGCTGGCGGCGTTTGCCCACTTCCATCCGCGGTTTCGCCCGAATACTTGCCCACATTGCTTTCGGAGCCAATGAGCCACACGCCGGGGGCCTGTTCCACGGCACGCGTCCAGGGGTCGCCGGAGTTATCGGGCACTGACTGGCGGTCAGTTTGGCCGGGTCCGTCCTTTTGTTCGGCGCGTTCAGCTGGTGCCGGGTGCCCAGTCGGTGCCGATACCGCGTCGGCAGCCTGGCGCGGCAGATCCTGCGACGACGGAGCATTGTGCTGCTGACGTTGGGGCGAAGGCTCCCAGTCCATGGGCGGTTCTTCGTCCAGGGGCGGGGCGTCCTCGTCGAGGGGCGGACCCCAGTCGTCGTCAGGGTAGGAGTAGGAGCCGCCAAGTCCGGCACCGGATTGCTGGCCAGCGTCGCCTGATGGCAGGCCATCTGATGACACGGCGTCTGATGACACGGCGTCGTCCGGTTGGCCGGCGTCGGCGGGCTGCAGCGAAGCGGTGGCCGCAGGAGCGGGCGAAGGCTGACTGCCGGTGCCGTGATCCGGGGCGGTTGGAGCGGGTGCCGGACCAGGGGGCGGCGTCCAGCCTGACCCGCCAGCAGGCGAGGCTGGTGGGGTTGAAGCCGACGACGGAACCACCGCGGAAGCCGCACCGGGCGAAACGGCCGATGCCGCTGCCGGCGCTTGCACCTGCCGCTCCGGTTCCCGCGCGGATTGAGGCATGGCCGGGGTCAGCCCCCAGTCCGCATCCGCGGTGGTAGCCGGGATGTCCCGGCTAGTAGGCCCTTTTGGGTTTGGGTCAGAGCTCGCTGCGCTATTGGATCCGCCTGCCGTCGCAGTGATCTGGCAGTCGATGCCGATGGTCTTGTGGATGGCCTGCCGCAGGTTCTCGGAATGGTCGGCGCGCCCGAAGGCTCCCGCCAGCCCGGGCGTCGTGAAGACCAGCGTCAGCACCTGACCGTCGAACTGGCCAACCTGGGCGTTGGGCTCCACAAGCGCCCAGGTGCTGCGCTTGATTTTCGTGAGCGTCTGCAGGATCTCCGGCCATGCACGCCGCAGCACTTCGACGTCGGCGGCTGCACCCGCAGGCGCTGAAGCTGCTGCGCGAGGGGCAGTGGCCGGAGTTGCAGCAGGTGCTGAGGGCGCCGCTTCCGGGCGTGACTCCGCAGCGTGCGCAGGCGCGACGCCGGAGGAGGGCGGGGCAGCCTGCGCGGGTTGAGCGGGTTCTTTTGGCTGGGCGTGCAGAACGGGCTCGCGTCCGGTGCCGGCAGCCGAATCGGAGGACGGCCTGCGGACGCCTGGCTGCGGTTCTTCCACCGGCCAGTCGCTGGTGCTGATCCGGGGTGCAGCGATGGTCTCCCGCTCTGCCGGCGTGCCGACCTGCGGGACAGCCGGTGGGTGGCTGCCTGGCGCTTGAGTGGCAGTCCCGGCGGTCGAAGGGGCCGGCGTCGTAGCGGGCGCGGGAACAGCGGCCGGTTGGGGAGCAGCGGCCGGTGCCGGGGGAACAGCGGCCGGTTGGGGAGCAGCGGCCGGTGCCGGGGGAGCAGCGGGCGCGGGAGCAGTGGCCGGGGGAGCAGTGGCCGCCGGAGCGCCGACGTCGTTACCTGCGTAATTGAGTCTGCGCTCCACGCGGTCGATCCGCGCCGCAATGCCGCGTTCGGTCTGTTCCGAACTGGGCAGCAGGATGCGGGCGCAAAGCAGCTCGAGGTGCAGCCGCGGGGAGGTGGCGCCGGTCATCTCCGTCAGGGCGGTGTTGGTGACGTCGGCTGCCCGCGACAGTTCGGCGGCGCCCAAGTTGTGCGCCTGGTTCTGCATCCGCGCGATCTGGTCGGCCGGCGTGCCCCGAAGGATGGACTGTGCGCTTTCCGGCATGGCCTGGACGATGATGAGGTCCCGGAAGCGTTCCAGGAGGTCTTCGACGAAGCGGCGGGGATCATGCCCGGTCTGAATGACACGGTCCACCGCCCGGAAAACGGTCGCGGAATCGGAGGCGGCAATGGCCTCAACCACATCGTCCAAGAGCGAAGCGTGGGTGTAGCCAAGGAGCGCGACGGCGAGCTCGTAGTCCAGGCCGTCGGGTCCGGCTCCGGCCATGAGCTGGTCAAGAACCGACAGCGAATCCCTGACAGAGCCTGCGCCCGCGCGGATGACCAGAGACAGCACGCCTGGCGCCACGGGAACGTTTTCCTGCTTGCAGAGCAGCTCGAGGTACGCCATCAGCGGTTCCGGCGGCACCAGCCGGAAGGGATAGTGGTGCGTGCGGGACCGGATGGTTCCGATGACCTTGTCCGGCTCGGTGGTGGCAAAGATGAATTTGATGTGTTCCGGCGGCTCTTCAACGATTTTCAGCAGGGCGTTGAAGCCTGCCGAGGTGACCATGTGGGCTTCGTCGATGATGAAGATCTTGTAGCGATCCCGAACGGGGGCGTAGGTAGCCCGCTCCCGGAGGTCCCGGGCATCGTCAACACCGCCGTGGCTGGCGGCGTCGATCTCGATCACGTCGAGTGATCCTGAGCCGCCGCGGGCCAGTTCAATGCAGCTGGGGCACACGCCGCAGGGGGTGTCTGTGGGACCTTCCGCGCAGTTGAGGCAGCGGGCCAGGATGCGGGCCGAAGTGGTCTTGCCGCAGCCGCGCGGTCCGGAGAAAAGGTAGGCGTGGTTCACGCGGTTTTTGCGCAGGGCCGTCATGAGCGGCTCCGTGACATGTTCCTGCCCGATAACGTCCGCGAACGAATCGGGGCGGTACCTACGGTAAAGGGCGGTAGTAACAGTCACAGAGAAAACCCTACCAATCGGGACTGACATAAAAGACCCCCCATGCACCCGCCAGAGCCCGTCTACCCTTGCTACCTTCCGGTCCTGGGGGAGTTCAACAGGATGACGCCACATGAGGGGCCGTCAGACAGTTTACCCGAAGTTTCGGCGTGCCCCGAATCGGCCCGGGAGCGCCCCCACGCCGGCTACCGATGCCCGTTCACCGGCCAGGTCATGAACGCCGGTTCCTCGTAGGGGTGGGCCGCCCGCAGTGCACGTACGACGGCGTCGAGCACGGCATCATCCACCACGCACTCGATCCGGTGTTCAGGCACCATCTCCTGCACACCTTCCGTGCCGAGAAACGGCCGGGAGCCGCTCAGGGGCGTGAACCGCCCCGTTCCCGGCGACGTGAAAGAGCAATGCGAATAGTGGCCAAGCCGCCCGGCACCCGCGTCCCCGACGGCGGCCATCAGGGCCTCGGCATGTGACTCGGGAACATACACGACAAGGGCGCGGAGCTGCGACATGACACCCATCCTGCCAGCCGCGTACCGGCCCGTCACGGCCGAACAACCACGGCGAAAAATAGGGCCTAATCCACTCAATTGGGCGATGCCGGAAAGTTCGGGTATTCTAGTATCTGCTTTTGATTCAGAAGCAACTGGAGAATTCGCCTAGCGGCCTATGGCGCACGCCTGGAACGCGTGTTGGGTTAACGCCCTCGGGGGTTCAAATCCCCCATTCTCCGCCATCGTAAACCCCGGTTCTGACATTGTCGGAACCGGGGTTTCGTGTATTCGGGCTTCCCTCCCAAATTACGGAGCTCCCAGCTTTCGGATCCGCTGCCGGGCGGCGCGCTCGCTCGGACTCATCCGGCCCAGCGCCAGGCGCACGACGGCGAGAGTCGCGCTGGTAGCCAGCTTCACCGGGAGGGGCAGCGGGCCAAGACGCGCCTGCCGCAGTCCCAGCATCTCGCGGTATTGGGGTTCCAGGCTGAGCACCGCTCCTTGGAAAAGCACCCGGTATCCGGGCTTCAGGAAGGGGTGCAACGGCGGATTCCGAATGAAGGCCACGGTCTCGGCAACCCTCTGGTCCGCGCGCAAAGCGCCCGTTGCAAACCACGCGTCCAGCTCCCGTTTCAGCTCGGTCTCGCTGAGGGGTGGAGAATTGATGCCCATCAGCCGGCCTGCCTGCGCCCACTCACGGACGTAGGCATCGGGTCCGCCCGGAATGGGGCCGCCCCACCTCTTGTGTGCCTCCAGAAACGAATCGACGAAGGTGACGTGCACCCAAGTGAGCAGCTCAGGATCGTTGGCCGAATAGTCCCGGGCGGCGCCCGTCCCGTCCACGTACGTTCCGCGAACTGACTCGTGAATACGGAGCACGGAGCTGGTCGCAGCCTGTGCATCGGCCGTGGACCCGTAAGCGACGGCGTGGATCCAGCGGGTTGTCCGGGCGAGGCGGCCCAGGGCGTCCTCGCGGAATCTGGAGTGGTCGTGGACCCCGGCGAGGACGCCAGGATGAAGCGACTGCATGAGCAGTGCCCGGATTCCTGCGACCAGGGTGGGCATGCCCCTGTGGACAGCCCAGACGGCGGATCCCGGCAGGAAATAGCCGGCGTCGTCGCCCTCGGCGAACAGCTGCATCCATTCCGGCGGCGCGTCAGGGCTTCCCGTGAGGGTCCGCTTAACTTCTGCCTGCCATTCCCTGGGGAAGTTGCGCATGTTCTATTCTCGCGCACCCGGCCTGGGCCCCCTAAACCTATATTGGGCCGGTGCTTACCCCCCGTTTTAGGGGGTTTCCCCCTGCTCGTGCCTGTGGCCACAATGGAGGACGCGCTCGTCGAGACAGGAGTTTGACGGGTCCAATTTCAGGAGAATTCTGTGGCAGCTCATGGGGGATACCGACACGCACCGAGGGTAAACGGCCCGGGCCGGATTGCCTTGCGGAGCCTTTCCGCTGCGGTGGTCGTGGGGTTCTCCGTCTTCGCCTTCGGATTCCAGGGACCGTCCGGTCCGGTCCCGCAGCCTGCTGCGGCCACCATCGCACTGACGCCTCCCTCGGGCACAGTAGGCCCGGCGCTGCTTGACCCGGACAGCGTCCCCGACGGGCATGAAGTGGACGGGGCAGCCGCCGACTCCGCTGCAAAAATACCTTCCGGCCGGACACCCGGGGGCAGTTCTGCCCGTGGTGCGTCGGCAAAAACCGGCGCCAAACCGCAGACACCCGGAGTCGCGTCGACGGTTCTGAAGCGTCCCGGCAAGGGCTTCCTCATGGCTCCGCTCGAAGACCTGGTTCCGAGCTCACCGTTCGGGCTGCGTCACAATCCCCTGACCGGGGAGGCCGGAGAATTCCACTGGGGCCAGGACTTCGCCGCCGCCTGTGGAACCCGGGTCTATGCTGCCGACTCCGGCGTGGTCCGGGCGGCCGGTTGGCACCCGTGGGGCGGCGGCAACAGGGTTGAGATCGACCATGGAAATGGCCTGATCACAACGTACAACCACCTGCGGGGCATCGCCGTGGAGAAGGGCGATCACGTCCGCGTCGGTGAGGTGATTGCCGAGGTCGGTACCACCGGATCCTCCACCGGATGCCACCTGCACTTCGAAGTCATCAAGGACGGGCAGCACGAGGATCCGATGAAGTGGACCTTCCTGCCCATCCGGCAGGTCGCGTCCCTGAAGCCTGGCGTTATGGCCAGCTTCGACCCCGACGCGCCGAGCATGGCAGGCTGGACGATTCCCTTCCTTGACGGAAGCACGGACGACGGCGGCACCTCACCGGCTGTTTCGGCGGTGGGCAGCGACCCGAAGCCGAGTGCCGTCGCGAGGTCTTCGCGGCCTTCCCTGCTCACCAGTTCGTCATCGCAAGAAGTTGTCGCAACGCCGAGCCCCCGTGTGACGCCCAAACCGGATGTTGTCACCAGGCCGGCCGCCCCCGCGGTGACGCCCAAGCCGACACCAAAACCAACGCCGACTCCAACCCCAACGCCTGTACCACCGCCAACCCCGACTCCAACCCCCACCCCGGTGCCAATCCCGACGCCGGAACCGGCGCTCCCACCGACGCCTGAACCGGCACCGCAACCGACTCCGGTCCCGCCTGTAGACCCGGCCCCGGAAACACCTCCGGCTGATCCGGCGCCTCCCGCGGATCCGCTGCCTCCCGCAGAGTCAGTGCCCACACCCCTGACGGAACCAGCGCCTACGCCGGCTCCAACGCCGACCGAGCCGCCAACTCCGACGCCGACGGAGCCGCCGGCCCCGACGCCGTCAGCAGCAGTCGATTCCGCGGCTGATCCAAGTGTTGTCACAAAAGAAGCCCCTGCGGATGCGCCCGCAGGAACTGAAGCTGCCGTGACGGCGGATCCCACCGCCGCGCCGTAATCGCGCGGCAGGGTTCGCCGTCCGGCTCCAGCCGGTAAGGAGGTCGAAGGAATGCAGCGGCTGCAATTACCGTTGTCATTAATATCAACCATGCGACCGGCCAGAGAGCACCATGTAACTTCCCTCCCCACGATTCCGCCGACACTCAATGACGGAACCGTCATTGATTTTGGACGCTTTACAGGGAACACAGTGCCTGTTGGCTTCGGTGTCACAGTCCCGCTGACCGCCTGGACAGATCTCCATGGCCAGGAACAGCACCCCGCGTACAGCGAGTTGACCAAATCCAAGAAGAGCATTCTGCCTTGCACGGCGCGGTGGAACCCCTGGAAGTTCCGCATGAACCAAGCTGTGAAGGTGGAGATGTGGGGCGGCTCGCCCCCGCCGTTGATCCGGCGTGACCGGACCTCCGGCAAACCCAAGAAAGCGGCCATCGCATGATGACCGCCAATATGAAACGAAAGCGAGGAGCGTTAGCCAAGAAGCGGCAGGCATCGTAATTTTTCAACATGCCAACTTCAGTTTCCCCAAAGTTTGCTTTTTATCTGGTTGGATGGAGCGTACTGAGAGGGAACACTGGAGGCGCCCGCTTCCTAACTACCGCGAAGGCAGCAATGGAGCTCATCGAGGCCGAGCACCCCAGGCCACGTCATTTTCTACTCCACCTGAGTGACCCCCACCTGTTGGGAGGTCCGGACCCCCTTTACGGCGCAGTTGACAGCGAAGCGCGCCTAATTCAGCTATTCGACGAGGTCCAGGCATCAGGCGCTCGTCCGGAAGCCGTCATTTTCACCGGCGACCTGGCGGACAAGGGAGACCCCGAGGCTTACGCCAAACTCCGCGCGATCGTTGAACCGGCGTGCGGGGATCTGGGCGCCAAGGTCATCTGGGCAATGGGTAACCACGACAACCGCGCCAATTTCCGGGCCGGTCTGCTGGACCAGCCGGGGAATGATGACCCCGTGGACCACAGCTATTACGTCAACGGCCTGCGAGTCATCACCATGGACACTTCCGTGCCGGGATTCCACCACGGCGAGCTCAGCGGCGACCAGCTGGACTGGCTGGCCGCGCAGCTGGAAACCCCGGCCCCGGACGGCACCATCCTGGCGCTGCACCATCCGCCGGTGCCCTCGGTGCTTGACCTGTCCGTGCTCGTAGAGCTTCGCGACCAGGCCGCCCTGGCTGCCGTGGTCCGCAACTCGGACGTGCGGACCATTCTGGCAGGGCACCTTCACTATTCCACCACTGCAACCTTCGCCGGTATCCCGGTGTCGGTGGCCTCGGCCACGTGTTACACCCAGGACTTGAACGTCCCTGTGGGAGGCACCCGCGGCCGTGACGGCGGGCAGGCCTTTAACCTGGTGCACGTGTACGAGCACACCATCGTCCATTCGGTGGTGCCGCTGGGCGCGGCGCCCACGGTGGGGGAATACGTCAGCCCCGAAGAATCCGAGCGGCGCCTCGTGGCCGCCGGAGTCCGCATCCCAGAGCATGCCAAGCGCCCGGTCCTGACCGCAAAGTCCTAGCCCCAGGGGCCCGACATCGAGGCGGCAGGTCTGCCGCGGCGACGCAATCGCCGCGGCAGGCCCTTACTTGTCCCAGCCCTTACTTCTCCCAGGGTGCCTTGATGGGGTAAAACTTCTCCAGGAAGTCGGTGACGAGCTCGGCCCGCTCCTCGGCCGGAACCTCTGGGAAGCTGCCGTCATTGAGGCAGAAGAAGTCCATGTTGCGCTTAGCCAGCAGCTTGGGCAGATAGTTCAACCCCGCCCGGAGGGTCGTGTCCACGTACCTGACCTTGGCCGCTGTCTGGGTGACAGCACGGCCGGTGAGCAGCGCGTAGTAGTGGTAGAAGGAATTGGTCACGGAGATGTTGTCCGCCGCGCGGAAGGTGCTGGCCGCAGTCTTGGCGAATTCATTAGGGAACTCCTGCTCCATCTGGGCCACCACGCTGCGCCTGAGGGGCGCGGCGGAGTGCTCCAGGTGGCGCGTGGTGATCCGGCCAAAGCGGTTCCACAACAGCTTCCGGTTCACCCTGGCGGCATTCTCGAAGCCGCTGCGCTCGGCTGCGTTGTCCCCGAGCCCGATCCGGGTCTCGGCCTCGATGAACTTGGTGATCCCGCCCGGGGTGAAGAACATGTCCGGCCCCACAGGACGCCCGAAGAACATGTCGTCGTTGGAGTACAGGAAATGCTCTGAAAGACCCTCGATGTGGTGCAGCTGGCATTCCACGGCCTGGGAATTGTGGGTAGGGAGCACGGACGGATCGGCGAAGAACTCTTCGCTCCGGACAATCGTCACGGACGGGTGGTCCGCCAGCCATTCGGGCGCGGGGGAGTCCGTAGCTATGAAGATGCGGCGGATCCACGGCGCGAACATGTAGACGGACCGGAGTGCGTACTTCAGCTCGTTGATCTGCCGGTACCGCGCTTCGTGGTCGTCACCCTCACCGAGGACAGCGCCGGTCTGCCGCGCCCTGCGGGCTGCGATGTACTCCGGAGAACTGCCGTCTACCCACGAGAAAACCAGGTCGATGTCGAAGCTGATGTCGCTCGCGTGATCAGCGAACATGTTCTCGATGGTGGGCCAGGTGTGGCCATAGCGTTCAACGGTTCCCCGCACGGCGTCCTGCGTCAGCATGGTGCGGCGCGTCAGCGAGTTCTCGATCGGCAGGATGAGCTGGTCGCCCTCGAAGCTCCAGAGCTCCACCTGCACGCCTGCGGAGGCGCCGAACTCGAAACCGCCGTTCGGCTCCACCCGGGGCCTGTACAAGCGGAAGATCCTCGCCTGACGGTTGGTGGAAAGTTCACCGTCCGCCACGAGCACGGAGGTCTTCTTCTTGGCGTCCACGGTCATGGAGTAGAACGGCTCGTTGCGGCACGCCTCAACCAGGGCGGCCCGCAGCTTCTTGCGGTTCTTCCAGTCCAGGGCGATCACAGGGCGGTCGTTGTTGCCCCGGACCAGCAGGTAATCCAGGCTGGCGCCTGCCAGCACCGTCCGCAGGAAGAGCAGGTCCTCCACCATGGCCTGGTAGGGCGTGCGGTTCTGGTTGATCAGTGCATACCGGCCAGAGCGACGGACCACGTCAGGGCGGTGCTTGAGGCGCGCAACAGCGGCCGGCGACGTTACTTCCGCAAGCACCGGGACATCCTCGGAAGTCTGTCCGCCGTAATAGATGTCGTCCTGAACCGTTACGTCTGTAATGGGGATTCTCCGTGCTGCTAGGGGATGGGCTCTTACTTGCATGATAGTCCTGCCAAAAAACTGCAGGAGAACAGTGCCGCCGCCCAGAGTGGCGCGTGCGGCCGAGCGGCGGGAGCGGGCTCAGCCCGCCAGCGCCTCACGCCAGCTGCGAAGGAAAGCCGCTCCGGCGTCGTCGTGGATGACCGTCGCATCCAGGCCCAGGTCGGTGGCGGTGAGGATGTCGTAGGGCTTGACCGGCACTCCGTCCGCGGGCCGGACGTCCACATGCTTGACCGGGTGGTCGTTGTGGTGCAGCCAGTCTGCCATGGCGTAGTCCGTCCGGGAATCACCCACGGTCCGCCAGGCCTGGGGCGTGACGCCCTGCGCCGCGAGGAGCTCCACGGCCCGGCTCGCGCCGAGGTCCTTGCCGAGCCGGACGGACTCGATGTCCGTGGAAATGATGGTGGGGTCCACCCGGTAGTCGACTTCGTCGTCGGAGTTCGGTGCGTGGTGGTCCAGCCGCACGACACCGAGGCCGTGGCGCGCCATCAGTTCCATGGCTTCCTCGTCGAACAGGTGCTGCTCGGCCAGGTATTCGCTGTTGGGCACCTCGATGTGCTGTTCCACGGACACCATGGCGCGCTTGGTCTCATCAAAGAACATGTGCGAGGAATAGTCCTCCGCCACCATCCGGCGAATATCGTCACCGTAGGCGGCGGGGACAGCCAGTTCGTGGTCCACATGGACAGGGCCGGGGCCGGCAGCCGTGTAACTGAACCAGACGGCGCCCTTTTCACAGATGGCATGGATCAGCGTTCCTGCCGGCATCCCCGCCGCGATCATGGGTTCCATGACCTGCTCGCGGATGAAGGCGTCCGAGCGCCCGGTGTTGAAGATGATGGGGATCCCGGCGGCGGCCAGTGCCACGAGGTCCGCGATGATTTCCGGCTTGACGTTCCTGGTCACGGGGCTGGCCACGGGGCCGTCGACGTCCAGGAGGAGGGCAAGGGGAGGAGTCGACGGCGTGTGGGCGCCTAAGGTGGCAGCGGCGGCATTCGCGGGAGGTGCAGTCATGGCTCCATTCTGACAGCCACCGCCTGCCCGGGGCGCCGAGGCAGGCAAATCCGGGCCGGATGTGACACATGGTTACTGTTTGGCTACAACCTCCGATGCGGGCCGGTTCCACATTCCCTTGGACAGGCAAGGTGCTTAGGCTTGCATGGTGATATTCAAAGCTGTGGGCGAGGGACGCCCGTACCCCGACCATGGTTTCAGCACGCCCAAGGACTGGGCATCGCTCCCGCCGCGGCCCGTGCGGCTGGATGAACTTGTAACCACCAAGCGGACTCTGGATCTCGAGGCCCTGCTGGCCGAGGACTCCACCTTCTTTGGCGACCTCTTTCCGCACGTTGTGCAGTACCAGGGCACGCTCTACCTGGAGGACGGCCTGCACCGGGCTGTCCGGACGGCACTGCACCAGCGCACCGCCATTCACGCCCGTGTGCTGGTGATCGATGGCTAGAAAACGCAAGGACGTCACGGTCCTGCATGGACACCGCGTCATCACGGGTCCGGAGCTGCGGGCCACGTTCGTGGAGCAGGACGACACCCTCGACCACCCCGGCAGGCTGCGGCGCCGGATCCTGCACGGCGTGGTGCTTATCTTGCTTCTTGCGCTGATCGTTGGGGCGATCCTGGCAGCCCTGGGCATCATGAACGGCCAAATCAAAATTCCTGGAACCGAGGAAAGCGGGGCGAAGGCTTCGGCCTGCCCCGCCGCAACGTTTGACTACACCCCTAACGCCAAGGTCAAAGTCAACGTCTTCAACGCCACGAGCCGGGCCGGCCTCGCCAAGTCGGCCGCCAACGAGTTCAAGGTCCGCAAGTTCGGCGTCGGCAAGGTGGGTAACACCGAAACAGGTTACCGGGGCGTGGCCGCCGTGGTGTCCGGTGCCGCCGGCCAGGCTGCGGCCTTCACCGTCCAGCGGAACGTCCCGGGGTCCGACTATTTCAAGGACGGGCGCACGGATGCCAGCGTTGACGTGATCCTGGCCGGCGACTACCGGGGATTGGCCAAGCCCGAGTTGGTGGACCAGACCCCTGGCAAGCTGAGCTGCCCGCGGGAAAGCAGGCGCATCGCGGATGATGCCCCGTTGCCGGTCGTACCCACGCCAAGCGTCAAGCCCTGAACGGCGGGAGCCTAGCCGGCCACGGCGGGCCGCCCGCCGAGCGGGACAGGGCGGCCGCCGTCGTCGAACCTTGCACCGGAACCCAACTGGATGAAGCGCACTGTCCTTGAAATTCTTTCCTCCAGGTCGTCCGGCTCCTCGCTTCCGCGGGCCGCGCTGGAGGACAGTGTTCCGTGGATCAGCTGGGCCTGCTGCCGGACGTCTGCCACGGGCAGGTAGCCCTGGTCCATGCCGCTGCGCAGGATGTCCTGCAGGAGGTCGCTCAGGCCGCCGACGTGATCGGCGAGCTTGGCGAAGGACGCCGGCGAAAGAACGGCGCCCATGGCCGGTCCGGGCGGCAGGTGGCGGCGGCTGAGGTCCTCCACCTGGGCGCGAACGTACAGGGCGAGCCGGTCCACTGGATTCTCCAGGCGGCTGAGCGACTCGCGCAGTTCCGCCAGAAAGCGCTCCGTTTCGACGAGCGCGTACGAGATGAGCAGCTCTTCAATGTCGGCGTAGTAGTTGTACACGGCCGTCCGCCCGATTCCGGCATGGCGCGCAACGTCCGTCATGGTCAGCCCGGGCAGTCCGTGGGTGAAGAGCAGCTCGCCGAAGGCATTCAGGATGCGGCGCTGGGTCTCGGCGCGCTGCGCAGCATTGCTGGGGGCCGAAATCCGGGGCATACGGACACTTTACCGCGATCTGTCAGTAAACCCCGGGCGCCGACACCCGAACAATCCGAGAATCAGACGGCGCAGCCGTCTGGACCGCATGCCTCGCCGCCGTTTGCGCCGGCGTCCTTGGTCCCGGCGTCGGCCGCGACCATCACCAGCGGATGCGATTCCTGCCACGCCTGCTCCAGCGCCATGCTGAACGTTGCGGACGGCTGGGCGCCGGAGAGCCCGAACTTGCGGTCGATGACGAAGAACGGGACGCCGCTGATGCCCAGGGCGCGCGCTTCGGCAAAGTCGTGCCGCACGTCGTCGGCGTACTTGTCGGAAGTGAACAGCTCCGCGACGTCGACGGCGTCCAGGCCCAGCTCCCGGCCGAGGACGGTGAGGTATTCGCGGCTGCCGATGTCCTTGCCGTGTTCGAAGTGGTCGCTGAGGAGCCGCTCCTTGGCGGCATCCTGCTTCCCGTGAGCGGCGGCCAGGTGGATGAGCCGGTGGGCAGTGAAGCTGTTGGCAACCACGACGGCGTCGAACCGGTAGTTGAGCCCCTCGCCTCGGGCCTCAGCTGCCACATGGTCAAACATCTGTGAGACCTGCGCCGGGGCCATGCCCTTGCGAGTACTGAGGTAGTCGAGCTCGGTGCCGTCGTAGTGCTCGGGCAGGGAAGGGTCAAGCTGGTAGCTCCGCCACTGCACCTCCACGGCATCGCGGTGCGGGAACTCGGCCAGGGCGGCCTCGAAACGGCGCTTGCCGATGTAGCACCACGGACACGCGACGTCTGACCAGATTTCAATCTTCATGCTTGCCACAACCTGAACCCACGCGCTGGCATTCCTGCCGTGCACTGTTGGCTTGGCCACAGCGCACAGCGCACAGCTTCAGTTACCAGCCTTGCCCGGCGTCACTGCGGACAATATCGTTTGACGTAGGTTATGAAGTCAGCCGTCGGATGCTCTTCATCCGAACGCCATCGTTAGTTCTGCCCCGATGCGCCGAGGACGGCGCCGCAGCCATTGTGCGGGGCCGTCTGCTCTGTCACCTGGGAGGCCGGGGAATGCGGATAGGACTTATTGCGGGACCCTGGATTCCCGTTCCTCCGCCCTCTTACGGCGGCACCGAGAGGGTGGTGGACAGCCTTGCCCGTGGTTTTGCGGCTGCGGGGCACGAGGTGTTGCTGGCTGTTCCCTCCGACAGCGAATGCCCGGTCCCGCGTGTTTCGGGGATGAGGGTTTCGGAACCTGCCGAGCTGGGGTCCACCCTTTCGGAGCTCAGCCACGTGATACGGGCGTACCAGGGCATGCGGGGTGTGGACCTGATCCACGACCACACGATGGCCGGTCCGCTGTACGCCCATCGCCCCTCCTCTGTCCCGGTCGTGACGACGATCCACGGCCGGCTGACGCCCGCAGCGGCGGACATCTACCGGGCCGTTGGGAGGACCGCCAGCATCATCGCCATTTCCCGCGATCAGGTCACGCATGCGCCGGACGTGCCGATCGCACGGGTAATCCACCACGGGCTGGACCTGTCCACGGTCCCCACGGGCACCGGCAAGGGGGGCTACGCGTGCTTTGTGGGGCGGGTGTGCCCGGACAAGGGCTTGGTTGAAGCAATCGCTATTGCCCGGAAGGCAGAAATTCCCCTGCGCATCGCGGCAAAGATGCGCGAACCCGATGAGTTGCGGTTTTACCGGGAAGTCGTGAAGCCCCTCTTGGGCCCCAACGAGGACTTCATGGGGGAGATCACGGACGACGAAAAGTACGCGCTCATGGGCAACGCCGTCGCATTCCTAAATCCCATCCAGTGGCCGGAACCGTTCGGCCTGGTCATGATCGAATCCCTGGCCACGGGGACACCGGTAGTGGGCACTCCGGTTGGCTCGGCTCCGGAGGTCGTGGACCACGGTGTCACCGGGTTTCTGGCTTCCTTGGCGGAACTGCCGGCGCTTCTGCTGGGCGTGGCGTCACTCAGCCGGGAAGCTTGCCGGGCCTCTGTAGCGGAGCGCTTCAGTTCTGCCCGCATGGTTGCTGATCATTTGGAGCTGTTCGCCAGCGTTCTGGAGCAGGGGCAGTCTTTCGGGGTTCCGGATCCGGGGGCGGTGCACGAGAATCAGATGCGGGATCCTCTGGGGCGCGGAGTAGGAAATCGAGGGCCTGCTGGAATCTGAGTCTTGCATTGCCGCAACTGCCCGTAGGAAAGGAAGCAGCCCGTGAATGCGTGGAACTCCGATACGGAGGCAGGTCCCTCGGAAGCAGGCGCGGTGACAGTCGTAGAAGGATCGTCGTTTTGCATCTCGTCCGACAGCGGAGACATTGTGACGGGTGGAACGCAAGGCGTTTTCTACCAGGACACCAGGATCGTTTCCCGCTGGATGCTCCGCGTCAACGGAGCACTCCGGGAACCGCTGGTAGCCAGGACGCCCACCGCTTTCCAAGCGACGTTCGTAGGGCGGGCCCGGTGGGCGGACGGGAGGTTTGACAGCCCGTTGGTGGTTCAGCAGCAACGGCACGTGGGCCCCGGGCTGCGGGACGACATCACGATCCGCAATTACTCTGGCGAGGCAGCCGTGTGTGACATCGAACTTAGCCTCGATTCCGACATGGCCGATCTCTTCGACGTCAAAGGCGCCAGGGTGACGACCGGGGCTGTCGTTCGCAGGAGCGTCCATGACGGGGAGCTCCTTATCGAGGCCGAGCGCAACGGCCAGCGCCGGGGCACGGTTCTCCGAGCAGCCGCCGCGCACGTGCGGGAGGATGCACTGACATTCCGGGTGGAGATCCCGCCCCGGGGGCAGTGGTCCACGAGCGTCATCGTGGTGCCGCTGATCAACGGAAAGGGGCCCGATGAACCGTTCAGCGAAACGGCCTCGCCCCACCAACGGACGGGTGTGCAGCGGCATATCGCGTGGGCGGAACACGTACCGCGCATTACCGTCACCGACTGGAATGTTCAGCACGTGCTGAGCCGCAGCCAGAGCGATCTGGGGTCCCTGCGGATTTTTGATGCCGCACACTCGGGGAGGGTGGCGGTCGCCGCCGGTGCCCCATGGTTCATGGCGCTCTTCGGCCGGGATTCACTGCTTTCCTCCTACATGGCCCTGCTCGTGGACCCCGGCCTGGCCGCCGGGACGCTGCAAACCCTGGCCGAAATTCAAGGCACGAAGGTGGACCCCGATTCGGAGGAGGAACCCGGCCGGATCCCCCATGAAGTGCGGTTTGGCGTCAATGCCGGCCTGGCGCTGGGGGGTACCTCCTACTACGGCACGGCCGACGCCACCCCGCTGTTTGTGGCCGTGCTGAGTGAGCTCAGCCGTTGGGGACTGGGCGAGGACATCATCGGTTCGCTGCTGCCGCATGCGGACCGTGCCTTGGACTGGATCGAGCACTTCGGGGACCGCGACGGCGACGGCTTCGTGGAGTACCTGAGGCCCAACCCCCACGGATTGTTGAACCAGGGGTGGAAGGACTCGTGGGACGGGATTAATTTCGCCGACGGCAGGATGGCTGAGCCACCCATCGCACTGTGCGAGGTCCAGGGTTACGTCTACTCCGCCTACGTGGGCCGGTCGCTGCTGGCCCGCTGGGCCGGGGACTCGTCATTGGAACACCACTGGGCCGAGCGTGCTGCCACCGTGAAGGCGTCGTTCAACGAGCGGTTTTGGCTGCCCGACAAGGGGTATTTCGCCATCGCGCTGGACAAGGACAAGCAGGCGGTGGACTCGTGCGCATCAAACATGGGCCACTGCCTCTGGGTAGGAATAGTCGATGAGGACAAGGCGCCCATGGTCGCCGAGCGACTCATGTCGCCGGAGATGTTTACGGGGTGGGGCATCAGGACACTGGCCTCGGATATGGGCGCCTACAACCCTGTCAGCTACCACAACGGCTCCGTCTGGCCGCACGATACGGCACTGGTGGCCACCGGGCTCATGCGCTACGGCTTCGTGGACGAGGCCCGCCGGGTCGCGGGCGGGCTTTTTGCCGCCGCCGCGCATTTCGACGGACAGCTGCCGGAGCTGTTCTGCGGTTTTGACCGGAGTGACTTCCCGGAGCCGGTGCCGTACCCCACAGCCTGCTCCCCGCAGGCGTGGGCAGCAGCCGCTCCGGTGCAGTTGGCCCGGATTCTTTTGCGCTTTGACCCAGACTTCACGCGGAATGTCCTGCACCTGGCGCCCATACTGCCGGCCGAGCTCGGCGATGTCCGGGCAGAAAACGTCCTCTTGGGCCGCTCCAGGATCACCATCCGGGCCCATAGGGGGGAGGGGAGCGTGGAGGGGTTGCCTCCCGAACTGAAGCTCCGGAAGGAGCCGCGTCCGCCCCTTAACAGTGACCTTGGCGGTTAGCTATCCCAGCCTGCGCTCCATCACGAAGTCATGTTCCACGGTGCTGCCCAGCTGAAATGACTTGGTTCCCACCTTCCGGAAACCGGACTTTTCGTAGAACCGGATCGCCTTGGCGTTCTCGCTGTTGACGCCGAGCCACATCCCGGCGGCCCCAGTACCTGCGGCGGACTCGAGGCTCGCGTGCATGAGTTCGGCCGCGGCGCCGAGACCGTGATGGTCCGGGTGCACATAGCATTTGCTGAGCTCGACCGACGGGAGGGCATTGAGCGCGGAGGCCACGCCCGGATCGGAGGTTGGCCGGTCCACGAGCAGGCTGTAGCCGCGGAGGTCTTCGCCGGCATCAATGACCAGGACCGTCACCGCGGGATCGGCGAGGTACGCACGGAAGTGGCGCTCGCTGAGTGTGTTGGCGAGGTGGGCAGCGATGTCCTCACGCGATGATCCGGGCGGGCATGCCAGCGGAAAGGTGACGGCAGCCAGCTCGGCCAGCCGCCCGGCGTCGTCCGCGGCCGCCTTGCGGATAGTGTGCGTCATGCAGGTCCTCCGACGAGAGTGTCTTGTACAGGTATGCTCGATCGCCACGCCATGGCCCTCGGCAATCGCATGGTCGGCGATGAGAGAGCCGAGGCGCCACGCATCGTGGTGGTCAAAACTCGCGAAAACGAGTTCTTCCTCGTGCTGCCGCAGTTCAGCGATCCGCGGCGAGACGGTGTCAGTCATTCGAGACTGTCCCTTCCGGCACGGCATCGGCGTCGTAGCTAAGCCCGATCTGGCGGCGGATCTCGTCCATCGCGGCCATCACCGCCACGCTCTCGTTCGGCGGGAGAGTGGTACCGGCAGTGGAGCCTTCCCGGACCAGGCGTTCCAGCTCAACCGCCTGGTACTGCATCCCCCGGCTCTTGACGGGCTGGTCGAACCTCTCCACAACATTTCCGCGCGTGTCATACACAGTGAAAGGCGTGGGGTTGTACCAAGTGGACTCGATGTCGATCCAACCCTCCGTCCCGATAACCACTGCCCGGTTCGCTCCGGCGGCATCCAGCTCACAGTCCACGAGGGCCTGCTGTCCCTGTGCGTACTCAAAGATTGCCGCAGTCTGGCGGTCCACGCCCGTGGTTGTCATCGAGGCACTTGCCCGAACGGCGGACGGAGTGCCGAACACGTCGAAAGCGAACGAAACCGGGTAGATGCCCAGGTCCAGCAGCGCTCCGCCGCCCAGCGCGGGGTCGTTCAGCCTGTGCGCAGGATCCTTCGGCAGGTTTTGATTGTGGCTGGCCACCAGCTTGCGGACTTCGCCGAGCGTGCCCTCGGCAATGATCTCGCGGATGCGGGCCATGTGGGGGAGGAATCGGCTCCACATGGCCTCCAGGACCACAAGGCCCTTGGCCTCGGCCAGCGCCACGATCTCCTGCGCTTCGCGGGCGTTCATGGTGAACGGCTTCTCGACCAGCACGTGTTTGCCGGCGTTCAGGGCGAGGAGAGCGTGGGCATGGTGGAAAGTGTGCGGGGTGGCAACGTAAACCACGTCAACGTCCGGATCCTCAACCAGCGCTTCGTAGCCTTCGTGGGCAGTGGGAATGTGGAACTTGTCGCTGAATGACTTGCTCGACTCCACCGTGCGGGAGCCGACGGCCTGGACAGTAAAACCGTTGTCGATCAGGTCCTGCGTTTGCAGACCGGCGATGAATCCGGTGCCGAGGATTCCCCAACGGATTTGTCCGTCAGAGGTGCCGTTGCTGTAGTTGGCCACGTGATTAGTCCTTTGTTGAATCTGAGCTAGAGAGCGGGTACGCCACGAACGCAAAGCGCTCAGAGTCCGGCGACCAGCTCGTGACGTTGAGGGTACCCTGGCCACCGAAAAGGGACCACGTGTGCAGCGGCGTTGCCCAGTCACCGGTGGAGACAAGTACGACGGCGACAGGCAAGTCGGCGGGGTGGCCTTCGGTTCCGCCGGGGAACCGGATGTAGCAGGCAAAGCGCCCGTCGGGAGAGACGTGCGGAAACCAGTCGACGGTGTCGGACTCCAGGAGGCGCTCGAACCCGCTCCCGTCAACCTGCACACGGGCAAGCTGGGCGTGGCCCGGGAGAGAGGTAAAGGACTCCGTGTTCAGATAGAGCCACTTTCCGTCCGGGGAATACTCCGGTCCGTCACAGTGGCCGCTGCCGACATTGACGCTGGCGGTTGCGCCGCCGTCGGCCGGGATGGTCATCAGCCTGCCGGGTTGGGTGAAGTCGCCCGCTTCGATACCGACGTAGGCAAGCTCTTGACCGTCCGGGCTCACCCCGTGGAGGAAGTGGAAGGATCCGTCGTCCTTGGTGATGCGCTCGGCCTGGCCGCCACTGAGCTCGGCACGGTAGATGTGGCCGTCATTCGCCGAGAGGTAGATGCCGGTACCGTCCGGGTCCAGGACATGGTCATTGTTGAGGTCCGGGACGCCGGTGAGAGGCACTCCTGTCAGCGACGCGCCGGCGACGTCCAGCTTCCAGAGCTTCCCGTCGCCATTGAGGACGAGTGAACCGCCGTCGAGGGTCCAGTTCGGTGCCTCCAGGAGAACGTCCTCCGTTGAGTACACCAGCGTGGATTCTCCGGAGACCGAGGCGGCCCATACCTCGCAGCGCTGGCCGGGTTGGAGGGTGCGGATCACCTTGCTTCTTCTTTCGTAAGATCCTTGATCCTGATGTTCCGCCACCCGCACTGTGCGCCCTTGCCCCAGCGGGCTTCGCCGAACATGGCGTCATTGTCGTGCACTTCGAGCGCGATGTGGCCGCGCTCGCCGAGCACTCCAAGGACAGCGTCGGGATCGTAGTTGGGCGAGTCAAGGCTGGCGGTGTCCAGTTCGGCGACCTTGAGGCCGTTGACCCAGGTGGTGATGACCGGCAGTGTTCCTACGCAGCGGATCCTTAGCTCATTCCAGTCGTTCCAGTCGTCCCAGCGCCACACTGTGAGGAAATCCTCGACGTCGCCGAACGCCTGCTCGCTGACCAGGTAGCCGCCGTACCCGCTGCCGGGGGAGTCTTGCTCGCCCACCAGGACTCCGTCCTCCACGAACCAGTGAGCCGCGTGCTTCTCGGGTTCCACCGGCCGCGCCAGGCCGCGGCGGTCGAACAGCTCCAGGATGCTCGGACCACCCGGGTATTCCGTGCCGTAGACGCGGGGCACAGTGCGCCAGCCGGACAGACTGACGCCGTCGAACAGCGGAAAGTACCCACCGCCGTCGGGCGCTTCAGCCTCAGAGGCAGTGTCCGGCGGGCCTGCCGCAGCAGTGTTGGGAAAACCCATCTCCGCTAGTCCTTGCTGCTGAAGGCGGCGTCGAAGGATGTTTGGGAGGCGGGGAAATCGAACTTCTTGAGCGCGGCGAGGGCTTCGGGGGCGCCGTGGAGGCGGTCCATGCCGGCGTCTTCCCACTCGACGGAAATGGGGCCGGTGTAGCCGATCGCGGTGAGGGCGCGGAAGGAGGATTCCCAGGGGACGTCGCCGCGTCCGGCGGAGACGAAGTCCCAGCCGCGGCGGGGGTCGCCCCAGGGAAGGTGCGAGCCCATGACGGTGTTCCGGCCGGTGGGGCGGAGCTTGGTGTCCTTGCAGTCCACGTGGTAGATCCGGTCCTTGAAGTCCCAGATGAAGGAGACGGGGTCGATGCCCTGCCACATGAAGTGGGACGGATCCCAGTTCAGGCCGAACGCCTCGCGGTGCCCGATCGCTTCGAGGGTCCGGACGGTGGTCCAGTAGTCGTAGGCGATCTCGGAAGGGTGGACTTCGTGGGCGAAGCGGACCCCGCAGTCGTCGAAGACGTCCAGGATCGGGTTCCAGCGGTCCGCGAAGTCCTGGTAGCCGGCCTCGATGACCTTCTCCGGAACCGGCGGGAACATCGCGACGTACTGCCAGATGGAGGAGCCGGTGAACCCGACGACGGTGTCCACACCGAGGGCCTTGGCGAGCCGGGCGGTGTGCTTCATTTCCTCCGCGGCGCGCTGGCGGACGCCTTCGGGGTCGCCGTCGCCCCACACCTTCGAGCCGACGATGGCTTCATGGCGGAAGTCGATGGGGTCATCGCACACAGCCTGGCCCTTGAGGTGGTTGGAGATGGCCCAGACCTTCAGGTTGTATTTCTCCAGGACCGCGAGCTTGGACTCGACATAGCCGGGCTCGTCCCAGCGCCAGGCATCCAGGTGGTCCCCGGACACGGCGATTTCCAGGCCGTCATAGCCCCATCCGGACGCGAGCCGGGCAACTTCCTCGAAGGGCAGGTCGGCCCACTGGCCGGTGAACAGGGTATACGGGCGGGGCATGTCAGGCTCCTTCGGTGACCGGGGCGGCAGCGGCTGCCGTCGCGCCGGTGGGCGGGATGAGTTGGATAATGGCACTTTTCGCGGCCGAGGACTCTTCGACGGCGTTCAGGACACGCTGGACGGTGAGGCCGTCTTCAAACGACGGGGACGGCGCGGTCCCTGTTGCTATCGCGGCGAGGAAGTCCCGGATTTCGTGGGTGAACGTGTGCTCCCAGCCGATGGTGTGCCCCTGGGGCCACCACGCGGCCAGATAGGGGTGCTCCGGTTCATTGACGAGGATGCGGCGGAAGCCCTGTTCCCGGATCGGAGCGCTGGCATCCAAAAATCCGAGTTCATTCAGAGACTCAAGATCAAACAGAATGGTCCCCCTGTCGCCGTAGATCTCCAGCGTCAGGGAGTTCTTCCTGCCTGTCGCCACCCTCGAGACTTCAACCGAGGCGATGGCCCCCGAGGCGAGGGACAGCGTGGCCCAGGCGGCGTCGTCGACCGTCACTTCTTCCATGCCGTGGGCACCCGGCCGCTGGGTGGTGAACGTGTGCATGCGGCCGGATACCTCGGTCACGGCGTCGCCGAGGAGGAAGAGCACCTGGTCGATCGCGTGGGAGGCGATGTCGCCCAGGGCGCCGGATCCTGCCGTTTCCTTGTTCAGGCGCCAGGTCATCGGCGACTCCGGATCCACGAGCCAGTCCTGCAGATAGGCTGCCCGGACGTGCCGGACCCGTCCAAGCCGGCCCTCGGCGATAAGCTCGCGGGCCAGTGCCAGGGCGGGGACACGGCGGTAGTTGAAGCCGATCATCGATTGCACGCCGCGTTCCCTCGCGGCCCGGGCGGCGTGGGTCATGGCCTCTGCCTCGGCCAGGGTGTTGGCCAGCGGCTTCTCCACGAGCACGTGCTTGCCGGCCTCGAGCGCGGCGATGGCGATCTCGGCGTGCATCCAGCCGGGCGCGCAGATATCGACGATGTGGATGTCGTCCCGCTCCAAGACCGTGCGCCAGTCTGTGGCGGACTCCGCCCACCCATACTTGGCCGCGGCCGCCGCCACCTGGCCGGCGTCCCGGCCCACGAGGACTTTCTGCTCGAAGGCCGGGACATCGAAGAAGCTGGCCACGTTCCGCCAGGCATTGGAGTGGGCCTTGCCCATGAACGCGTACCCGATCATCGCCACGCCCAGAGTCCTGGTTCCCGGTCGCGTTCCTTGGGATTCTTGGGAAGTCATTGCACTGTTCCTAAAGTGTGGGTGCGGTGGGGTTCCAGTCCTCGGGGAGGGCTGCGGACGCGGGCGCCGAACTTTCGACATCCACGAAGGTTCCCGATTCCATCGACTCTGAGATCGAGACCATGGTGTCCAGAACGTGGTAGGCGAGGTTGCCGGTGGCGCGGTGCGGGACTCCCGCTCGGATGGACCGGGCCATGTCCAGAACGCCCATGCCGCGGCCGTTGGCCGGACCGGTGGCCGGGATTGTGGTCCAGTCCTCGTCTCCCGCACGCCAGAGCCGCACGGCGCCGTCGAAGAAGTTGGGGTCCGGGAGCGAGATGGTGGCCTCTGTGCCGGTGATCTCCACGAATCCCATCCGCAGGCGCGGGGACTCGAAGCTGAAGACGCTGTGCGAGGACTGGCCGCCCTCGAACTGGGCCATGGCGCTGACGTGGGTGGGGACCTCGACGGTGAATTCCTCGCCGGCCTTCGGGCCGGAGCCGATGACGCGGACTTCCTTGGCCTTGGAGCCGACGGCGGCCACCTTCCGGATGGCGCCGAAGGTCTGTACCAGGGCCGTGAGGTAGTACGGGCCCATGTCGAACAGCGGTCCGGCACCGTACTGGAAGAGGAACGCCGGATTCGGGTGCCAGGATTCCGGTCCCGGGGTCTGGAAGGTGGTCATGGCTGTCAGCGGAGTGCCGATGTCGCCGCGCTCGATCAGCCGCCGTGCCGTTTGGAGGCCGGCGCCGAGGAAGGTGTCCGGGGCGCAGCCCAGCCGCAGCCCGGCCGCGTCTGCTGCCTTGAGCAGTCCCAGCCCGGATTCGCGGTCCAGCGAGAACGGCTTTTCCGTCCAGACGTGCTTGCCCGCGTTGACGGCCGCGGTGGCCACTTCAACATGGGCTGCGGGGATCGTGAGGTTGACGATGATCTCGACGTCGGGGTGGTTCAGTGCCGCATCCACCCCGCCCCATTCGGGGATGCCGTATTCCTTCGCCCGCGCCTCGGCGGCCTCCTCGAAGAGGTCGGCAATGATGTGGACCTTCAAGTCCGGGAAGACCGTGAGGTTGTCCAAGTACTGCTTGCTGATGACACCGGCGCCGATGACGGCGACGCCGACCGGCCCCCGGCGCGAAGCTGCGCCGCTCATGCGCGCGCGCCTTCGCTTGCCGCGGTGTTCAGGAAGGCGAGGCTCTGGGCGATGCCGTCGAAGATGTCACCGGAATAGTCGTCAAATTCCACGACACCCACTTCCAGGGATTTGGCCGCGCCGATAACGTCCCACACGGCGATCTTCCCCTGGCCGGCCGGCTGCTGGGCCTTGGTGTCGGTGCTGAGGGGCCCGTCCTTGATGTGGATGAACTTCACCCTGTCACCGAGGCGCTCAAGCACGGCCACGGGGTCCTGGCCGCCCACGGCGACCCAGTAGGTGTCTACTTCCAGGACCAGCTCAGGGTCGAGCAGCCCTGCGAAGTACTCCAGGGCGGTCTGGCCTTCGATGGTGGACTCCAGTTCCCAGGCGTGGTTGTGGTAGCCCACGCGGATGCCGTATTCGGCGCCCTTCTTGGCTGCGGCGTTGAGCTTGGCTGCGGTGCCCTGGATGTCCTCGGCGGACTGCCAGTGTTCTGCCGGCAGGTAGGGGTCGATGACGGTGCTGATGCCCAGTTCCTTGGCGGCGGCAAAGATTTCGTCCTGGTCCTGGCTGAGCAGGGGAGCGTGGCCGGACGGGGCGGTGAGGCCGTTTTCCTTCAGCGCTGCACCGAGTTCCTTGGCCGTGGCCACGAAGTTGTAGGGCTCAACCTGGGTAAAGCCGATCTCGGCTACCTTCCTGATGGTGCCGGGCAGGTCCTCCTGGATGGCATTGCGCAGGGTGTACAGCTGGAGTGAATAAGACATGTCGTTCCTTTGCGGGAGTTGGATTGTTCTCGAAAATGGGTCAGGGCCTAGCGGCCGGCGAGGGATCCGCCGATGCCGCCGACACTGAAGTACTTGTTCAGGGTGGCGAACACGATGACGGGTGGGAGCATCATGACCACGGCGAGGGCCATAACGGACGTCCAGTCAGTCGCGTTCTGCTGGAAGAACGACTGCACGCCCATGGGCAGGGTGAAGATCTCGTTGGAGCGCAGGAACACGATGGCTACGAGGTAGTCGTTCCAGGCCAGCAGGAAGGCGAAGATCGCGGTGGAGAGGATGCCGGGAAGCGAGTTACGGAGAACCACCTTGGTGAACGATCCGAAGACGGAGCAGCCATCGATCCATGACGCCTCTTCGAGGCTGATCGGGATGGAATCGAAGTACGCGGCCATCATCCACGTCGCGACTGTCATGGTCGAGCCGACATAGATGATGGTGATGCCCAGCAGGTTGTCCACCAGTCCCATGCCGGCGAACAGGATGAAGAGCGGGACCACTGAGGTGATGATGGGCAGTGACTGCATGACGAAAAGCAGCAGGGAGTACCCGGAGACCGCTTTGGACCGGCCCCGGGAGAGGACGTAGCCGGCCGGGGCTGCGACGGCGACCGACACCAGGACGGTGGACAGGGTGGTGATCAGGCTGTTCTGCAGCCAGGTGGCGGCGAGCGTGCCGGAGAAGACGTTGGCGAGGTTCTCGAACGTCAGGCCCGTGGCCGCGCTGGTGGGCCCGGGGGTGAATGCAAGCACCACCGTGACCATGATGGGGACCAGTACGACGGCGGTGATCACCAGTATGGCGGTGAACCGCCACCAGCGGCCGCGATCGCCCGCTTCGGAGAGTGTACGGCGCTTCTTGCCGGTGTCAGCGACTCCCAGGACCGGGCCGGATCGGGGATGGGCGTGGACTGCTGCGCTCATTATTCAACACTCGACTTTCGGATCTGGCGGTACAGGATGACGGAGATGACCACCAAGGTCATGGTCATGAGGAAGGCGATGGCGACGCCGGGTCCGGTGGCGAAGTCCTGGAAGACCGTGCGGTAGGCCAGGACCACCAGGGAGGTGGTGGCACTGACCGGGCCGCCGCCGGTGAGCAGGTAGATGGTGGGGAAGTCGTTGACGCAGAAGATCGTCATCAAAATCCAGGAGATGTAGGTGGACCGGGCGATCAAAGGAAGCGTGATCTGGCTGAACTGCTGCCAGCGCGTGGCGCCGTCCATGCTGGCCGCTTCGTAGACGGTGGTGTCCACGGAGGCGAGGGCCGCCGAGATCATCATCATCATGAACGGAAAGCTGACCCAGACTTTGAACATCATGACCGTGATGGCCGCGAGGTTGGGATCGGCCAGGAACAGCGGAGTGCCCAGGCCGAGGTTCCGGAACAGGGACGGGATCAGGCTGTCCGGGGTTGCCACCAGCCAGTTCCAGGCGGTGGAGGACACCACGATGGGGACGACCCAAGGCAGCAGGAGGAGGACCTTGAAGGTTCCGCCGGCGGGGATCCTGGTGCGGAGCAGCAGCGCGAGCCCCAATCCCACAAGCCACGATCCGAAGACACCCACGATGGTGAACATCAGGGTGAACTGCGCTGCCTTCCAGAATGCCGGGGAGGACAGGACAGTGGCGAAGTTCTCGCCGCCGACGAAGTTTCCGGTTTGCAGCAGGTTTCCGTCGTGCGTGGCCTGGACGGCCGCGTAGATAAGGGGATAGCCGTGGATCAGGACCAGCAGGACCACGGACGGGAGCAGGAGCCAGAAGAACGTTCTGGTGGTTTGTGCGGACAGCTTGCTCTTGCGGTTGCCGGACCCGCCCCCGCCGGGTGCGATTCCCTTGCGGGCCCGGGTAAGTCCGGACGGCGCTGTGGTAGTTGTCATGGACTTGCCGCTCTACTTTTTCAGAACCGATTCGAGGGCGGACTGGAAGGTCTGCAGCGCGGTCTTGGCATCGGACTTGCCGGTAATGATGGTTTGGCTGAACTGGTTCAGTGCCTGGCCGCCATCGAGGGCTGCGAGGTTGGCGTTCAACGTGTTGCCCTGGGAAGCGAACGTCTTGGCGATGGGCTGCCAGTCCTTGACGATCTTGACGTTGTTGGGGTCGGACGCAAACTCGGGGATCTCGGTGATGGACTTGAAGACTGGCAGGGCGGACATCAGCTTCTGGCGCCACAGTTCCTTGAGCTGGCCCAGGTAGTAGACCAGGAACGCCTCGGACGCCTCCTGCGACGGCGTATTCGTGTACATCATGATGTTGTTGGGGAAAACGATGGTTGCCTTGTCCCCGTGCGGGCCCTTGATGGGGTCCGCGACGAGGAGGTCACCGGAGGTGTCGCCAACGCGCTGCGGGACATTGACCTGGAACAGACCGTATCCGGCTTTGCCGTCCTTCCACTGGGCGGACATGTTGTCCGTGGTGTAGCTGACGGCAGCGGGATCGACGATTCCGTTGGACACCAGTTCCAGGACGAATTCCATGGCCTCGACGTTGCGGTCGTTCATCAGGTCCAGCTCGCCGTCCTTGGTGAAGACACCGCCGCCGTTGTTGACCATCATCATGATCATGGAGTGGTTGGCGTAGTTGTTGCCTGACCCGGCACCGGTGGTGAATCCGAACGCGCCGACCTTCTTGAGTGCCTTGCCGGCTTCGAGGAGGGACGGCCAGTCGGTCGGAAGTGCCACGTTGGCCTTCTCGAACAGCGACTTGCGGTACCAGAACACGCGCATGTCCAGCTGCCACGGAACGGCTACGTACCCCTTGTCAGTCTTGAACGGGTCCAGCACGCCCGGCAGGAAGTCGTCGAACTGGCCGTTCTTCTTGAGTGCGTCGATCACCTTGTCCGCGTAGGCAATCTGGCCCTGCTTCTCGAACTGGAAGGCCTGGAAACCGCCGCCGGTGGATACCGCGGGACCGGTCTTGGACGCGATGGCCGAGGAGAACGTCTGGTAGAAGTTGTTCCACTGGATGATCTGGTAGCTGGCTTTGCTGTTGGCTCCGGAGAAGCCTTCGGCGAGCTTCTTGGCGGCGTCGTTGTAGGCCGGGGTGGCCCACGGCATGTCCCAGAATTTGATGACGCCGTTGCCTCCGCCGCCGCCCTGGGAGGCCGAGCCGCCGCCACAGGCGGCCAGGAGCGGAACGGACGCCGCGGCGGCGGCGAAGCCAAGGAATCCCCGGCGCGAAAAGGCGGAGGATGCAATGGAGGATTTGGTAGACACGATGGTTTCCTTTCAGGTCCGGGCTAAGTGAATGCCCGGCCCCTTCTCGACAATGAGCGGATAGTGACTCTGGAATTGGAATGCTGGTGGTGCTGACTAGCTGTTGAGTTGGCTAAGGAGTGAAGTAACTGCCATGAACCGCGCCAGATCGTTGGCGGGAGTCCCGGAAGACAGATGCGAGTGGACCCTCGACCAGCTGGTCCGGTGGGATGATTCGTACAGTGTGGGAAGCGTCGTCGCCCCTTCTGCCGTTACCATGCGCACTTCGGCCGGCCACGCTGCTGCCGGGTCCGGCAGTACGACGTCGGCGCGTCCCGCTGATGTGAGAATCGAAACGCTGGCCGTGGAAGGCAACGCCGACGTGATGATGCCCTGGAGCGCTGCAGGCACTCCACCGGCAAGGACTCCAGCCACGGTGTAGCCGTTCGCGCTGCGCTGGATCAGCCTCACGTCCTGCAGGTCAATCCCGCATTGCAGGAAGACGGCGAGGTGTTCGGTCAGCAGGTGCAGGGGATCCGTTCCGGGAGGCGCCACGGCAACCGAGTCCAGCAGTACGGCGTCCTTGATGGCGCCGGCAATCGCGCCGCGGACGTTCGCGCCGGCCAGCGCCACGTTTCCGGCCCACTGCTGGTCAAGCACAACGACGGACCCCGCGGCGGATGCCGTAGCGGTCAGCCCGGCAAGGTCTTCGGCCACCGGCGCGGAGACCACAACGCCCTTGGCGCCGCTGCGGATCGCTTCGGCGGCGCGTTCGGCCCACCCTGCATGACCGGCTACGGCGACGACATCCGGTGTGCCGGCATCGGGCGTTCCCGCCGCCGCGGCAAAGGACAGGGGGAGGGAAGCAACCACGGCGGAGACCGCACCTGACGCTTCGGCCTGCGGATCCGCGGATACGGACAGCTGCGTGGTCATGCGTTGATCTCCTGATCTGCGGTGGTCCCGCTGGCAGTGCCGGCATTAACCTGGGCTGTATCAAACCGGCCTGCGGCCGACTCGGCGATTGCCAGCGCGAACTCAAGGTCATGGATGAGTGTCTCGGCAGACGGCGGCCGGCCCGTTCCCCGCGCCAGCTCAGCCAGTTTGCGCCATTCGCCCTCATAGCCGTTGTGGCCGAAGGGGCCCAGGACCGTGGTCTGCCCGGGTTTCCGGATCTGGGCTGTTGCGGAGCCTGCGTGAACATAGGACGGGGTGAAGTCGATCTTCAGTGCCGCGTCATTGCCGATGGCCTCGAATACCCAGGACGGTTCCCAGGTGGCGTTCATGGCGGCGCGCAGTTCGATGGTGACATCCCCGGCCCGCAGGGAGATGACATAGCCGAAGGGTCGGGCGATCTCCGCGTGCAGGACTTCCACGGAGGCAAAGTCGCGGGTGAAACGGCGGACCAGGGGAAGATCGTGGATGGCCAGGCCCATGACTCCGCCCTGGAGCATGGCCTTGATGACTTCGGGGTCCGTTGAGTCGCGATCCGGCATCGGCACCCGGCCGACGATCTCCGTGGCGAAGTCCTCAAAGCGCGGATTGGGCGGCAGGACAATGGAGGACCGGATCGTGTGGACCTGCTCAGGCAGATCCTCCCAGGCCTCCTCGGCCGCCAGCCAGCCCGGATCGAAGGTGTGCATGGCGCCGACGATGATGGGAACGCCGGTTTCGGCTGAAACGGCGGATATGCGGGCTGCTTCCTCGCCACTCATGGCGAAGGGCTTTTCGCACAGCACCGCCTTCTTGCCGGCCCGGCAGCTGGCGATCACCTGCGCCGCGTGGAATTGGTGCGGGCTGCAGATGGCAACGATGTCCACATCGGGATCGGCGAGGAGTTCTTCCATGCTGGTGCTGAAGCGTGCTCCAACCCTGCCGGCAACTGATTCGGCCACGGCGGGATCCACATCCATGATGTGGCGCACCTCGAGAATGTCGCCGAGCCTGGCCAACGAGGGGAGGTGAATTGCCTGGGTGACAGGCCCTGCGCCCAGAATTCCGACACCAAGCGGCGCCTGTGATGCCTGTTGTTCGCTCGACAAGATTATTACCTCTTTGTAATCGCTGGAACACTGCATGCCCCTGTCCACGATTGCTTGGTGATGGGGCTCACAGCCAAAGCTAGAACTACTTTTGTCGATCGTCAAGCAAAAGTCGGAAAGTCTCCGACAATCTTTCTGGTGTGTGACACCCAGAAGCAATCGTGCTATCAAGGATCCATGAGTCCACGAACGGGTACAGGCAACACAGCGGAGCTGACTACTGCCGACGGCGTCGGCAGTCTGTCCCGCGCCGGCGACCTGTTTCAGCTCCTCCGCGACGGCAAGGCGCGAACGCGGGCGGAACTGGCCCTGACCACCGGGCTTGCCCGTTCAACCGTGGCTTCCCGCATTGACGCCCTTATCTCCTCCGGGCTCGTGGGCCCGGCCGGTGAGGCGACGTCGAGCGGCGGCAGGCCGCCGTCGCGGTTTGCCTTCAAGCCGGCCGCGCGGGCAGTGCTGGCTGTCGACGTCGGGGCGACGCACGTGATCATTGCGGTCACCGACCTCGGCGGGAACATTCTTACGGAGAGGCGGCTGGCCCAGGACGTGGCCGAGGGGCCGGAGGCCGTGCTGGGGCGGATTGTCGCCGAGGCCACGTCGCTGCTCACGGAGACGGGACGGGCGCCGGGGGACCTTGCCGGCATTGGCATCGGGCTGCCCGGCCCCGTGGAACACGCCACCGGGATGCCGGTGAAGCCCCCCATCATGCCGGGCTGGGACGGGTTTGACGTGGTCCGCTATGTCCAGCGCTCGCTGCCTGTTCCGGTACTGGTGGACAACGACGTCAACATCATGGCGCTGGGCGAACGCACCGCCCACTGGCCTGAGCACGACAATTTCCTGTTCATCAAGGTGGCCACGGGCATCGGCGCCGGCATCATCAGCAGCGGTGAATTGCAGCGCGGCGCCAACGGCACGGCCGGGGACCTTGGCCATGTGCGGGTTCCCAGGGGCGACGAGGTGCTGTGCCGGTGCGGCAATTACGGCTGCCTTGAGGCGCTGGCATCCGGCCCGGCGGTGGCCCATTCGCTGGCGGCGCAGGGGCTCAAGGCTGAAAACGGAGGGGACGTGCTTCGCCTGGTGGCCGCGGGCAACCTGCCGGCCATCCAGGCGCTGCGCCAGGCAGGCCGGGACGTCGGCGACGTGCTCGCCACGGTGGTGAACCTGCTCAACCCTTCCGTCATTGTGATCGGAGGCAGCCTTGGCCAGGCCGGCGAGCATCTCATGGCAGGCGTGCGCGAAGTTGTTTACCGGAGATCCCTGCCCCTTGCCACCACGCACCTGCGCATCGGCCTGTCCATGGCTGGAGACCAGGCTGCGGTACTGGGTGCGAGCCAGATGGTTACCCAGCATGTGCTGTCCCCGGCGGTCATCGAGGCCACGCTGCAGGCTACGGGGTAGTCGGAACAGCCAGACCGACAGTCAGACTGAAGTGAAACGGAGGCATGAAACGTGAGCAATCAGCAGCCCGCATCCCTGAAGGTCGGCGTTGTGGGGATCGGATGGGCCGGTCAACAGCACATCAAGGCCTACAAGAATATTGACGGCGTGGAGCTCGTGGCCGTTGCTGCCCAGGAGGCGGACCTGCTGGGCAGCCTCAAGGACGAGTACGGCATTCCCCACACGTTCGCCCGCTGGGAGGACCTGATCGGATTCGAAGGACTCGACGCCGTCAGCGTCGCCGTGCCCACGTTCCTGCACGCACCGATTGCCATTGCGGCGCTTGAGCGCGGACTGCACGTCCTGAGCGAAAAGCCGCTGGCCCGCAACGGCGAAGAGGGCCGGAGTATGGTCGAGGCTGCTCGCAAGGCCGGCCGCGTCCTGGACGTCGCCTTCAACCACCGCCGCCGGGGCGATATCCAGAAGCTGAAAGGCATCATCGACGACGGCGAACTCGGCCGCCCGTACTACGCCAAGGCATCCTGGCTCCGCCGCCAGGGGATCCCGATGCTGGGCAGCTGGTTCACGAACCCTGCGCTGGCGGGCGGAGGCCCCCTCGCGGACATCGGCGTGCACGTCCTGGACTACTCGCTGCACCTGCTGGGCGAACCGAAAGTGCTGTCTGTCTCGGCCTCCACGCACTCCGAGCTGGGCCCCCGCGGCCTCGGCGGCAACGCCCGGTACACCGCCCTGCAGTCCGCCCACAAGTTTGAAGTTGAAGACTTCGCGTCGGCGTTCATCCGACTGGAGGGCGGCGGCACCCTGATCCTCGAGGCGGGCTGGGCGGCGTACCGGGAGGAGGACGACCTGCTGGACTTCACGGTTTACGGTACCGACGGCGGAGCGGAACTGCGCGCCGTCGGGGCCTCCAATGCCCCCGTCGCAGGCCTGCGGATCTTCAAGGAGAAGGACGGCGAGAACGCGGACTACGAGGTGGTGGCGGAGCCGGGCCGTGCGCACGACGCAGTGGTGGAGGACTTTGTCACCGCCGTCCGCGGAGGTGAGACCGAGTGGGGCGCCCACGACGGCTCACTCGCGCTGAGCCGCGCGCTGGTGCTCGATGCCTGCTACAAGTCCGCCCTCGAACAGCGCGAAGTGAGGCTCTGACATGACTGACAAACTCAACATCCTGGTGTGGAACGAAGGCGTCCACGAAGCCCGCAACCAGCCTGAAACCATGGCCGAGATGTACCCCAGCGGCATCCACGGCGCCATCGCGGACGGGCTGAAGGGTTTCTACCCGGACTCCGGCATCACCACGGCCACGCTGGCAGACCCGGAGCACGGACTCTCGGAGGAGACCCTGGCCGCGACCGACGTGCTGCTGTGGTGGGGCCATGTGGCCCACGATGACGTCAGCGACGAGGTGGTCGAGCGCGTGCAGCGCCACGTACTGGGCGGCATGGGGCTCATCGTCCTTCATTCCGGCCACTTCTCGAAGATCTTCACCGCGCTGCTGGGCACCACCTGCTCGCTTAAGTGGCGCAACGACGGCGAACGCGAACTCGTGTGGACCGTCAAGCCTTCGCATCCGATTGCCGCCGGTGTGGAAAGCCCCATCGTGATTCCGAAGCAGGAGATGTACGGCGAACTCTTCGACATCCCGGATCCGGATGACCTCATCTTCATCAGCTCCTTTGAAGGCGGCGAAGTCTTCCGTTCGGGGGTGACCTTCTCCCGGGGCAAGGGCCGGATCTTCTACTTCAGCCCGGGGGACCAGGAGTACCCCGTCTATCACCAGCCCCAGATTCGGCAGGTGATCGCCAACGCGGTGGGCTGGGTGGCTCAGCCGAAGCAGTTCCGGGCCGCCCCGGGAGTGAGCAACGCGCCGCGGGACTGGTATCTGTAACTGAGCACTGACGACCATGTCTTGGCGGGCCGGAGCGCAGCGATGTGACCCGGCCCGCCGACTTTTATTCTTTCGACATAAGCCCGCCGTGATAGCAATGAAGTGATGAAACCGCTTGCCATTTTCCTGCCGCCAGCCCGGGCCGCGCTGTGAGGGCCCGCCTGGGCTCCAGGGTCCCCGGCAGCTGGGTTCTCCTCGCCTGCATAGGACTCATCGCCCTTAACATGCGGGGACCGTTCGTGGCGGTCGCACCCGTGGTGGGTCCAATGCAGCAGGATCTCGGCTTTTCGCCCGTGGAACTGGGTCTGCTCACCGGAATCCCGGTGCTGTGCTTTTCGCTCGCTGCGCCCCTGGCGTCGCTGGCGGCGCGCAGGCTGGGCGCAGAGGTGGCCATCACGCTGACCCTTCTTGGAGTCCTGGCAGGGGTCATCGTCCGGTCCGCCGGCGGCGGCGTGCTGGTGATGCTCGGGACGGTGATCCTGGGCGTGGCCATCACGGTGGGCAATATAGCGGTGCCGCTGATCATCCGGCGTGACTTTTCCTCCCGCCGGCAGGGCACCGCAATGGGCATCTATACCGCGGCCCTCAACATCGGGTCTTTCCTCACCTCGGTGGTCACGGCGCCCCTCGCCGAACTGTGGGGCTGGCGCCCGGCACTGGCCGCCAGCGCGTTGTTCGCTGTCGCCGCAATAGCTTTCTGGGTGCCCGCCGCCGGTCGCGGGTCATTGGTACCCGCCGCCGACGACGGCTCCGGTGGGCCGCCAGCCAGCGGCCGCCCCCCTTCACGCTGGATTACCGTGGGCCTGACCGTCGGTTTCGCCGGCCAGGCCATCTCCTACTACGGCGTCACGGCCTGGCTGCCCACGTTGCTCGCTGACGAACTGGGGATGGCGCCGGCTGCCGCCGGCGCGGGGTCGTCGCTCTTCCAGATTCTTGCGATCGCGGGCGGCCTTGGGGTTCCGATGGTGGCGCGCTTTGCCAGCACGACGGCGGTTGCCCTCACCCTGGGTGCCATGTGGCTGAGCGTGCCGTTGGGACTGCTGGCGGCGCCCCAGCTGTGGTGGCTATGGTCTTCCCTCGGCGGCGCGGCCCAGGGCGGCGGCATCACGGTCATCTTCATCGCCATCATCAAGCTGGCCCGCGACCAGGTCTCGGCCGGCCGGATGTCGGCGGTCGTCCAGGGTGTGGGCTACTGCTTCGCCGCGGCGGCCCCGACTGTCGTGGGCTACGTCCACAGCATCTCCGGCACGTGGTCCCTCCCGCTGCTGCTGATCCTGGGTTCGGTGCTGGCGTTCATCCTGGGAACAACGCTGTCAGTGCGCAAGGTGCCGAAACAGCGCTAGGCACCACCGGCCGTCGGGCTCCTGCCCGCCATAAAACTCCTCAGCGCGAACGAACACTCAAGCCCTCCACGCAAAAGCGCGAACGAACACCTAAGCCCCCTAGGAAAGGCGCCTCTAGTGTTCGTTCGCGCTGGAAGGTGGTTCCGTTGCCGGGCTGCCTCCCCGGATTTCGGGGGTGCTGTTGCGGAGGCGTGGCAGCCCGGCGGACGGAGATCTCTAGGCGGCTACGAGTTCGTCCTCGATCGCTTCGGCCGTGGCGTCCACGCCCTGGCGGGCCTCATGCAGGTACCGGGCGTACGCCGGAACGGTGAGGAAGCTGGGGAACTTGTCGCTGAGCGTGACTTCCTCAAAGATGTCGCGGGCGTCAGCAAAGCGGTCTCCGTCGAAGCGTTCCAGTGCGGCGAACTCCTCGTCCAGCATGTCCTCAACCCACTGCTTCGTGATGATCTCGCCGTGGTCAGTGATGGCGCGGGAGTAGATCCACTGCCACAGCTGCGAGCGGGAGATTTCCGCGGTGGCGGCGTCCTCCATCAGGTTGTGGATGGCCACCGCGCCGTTGCCGCGCAGCCAGGATTCGATGTAGCGGATCCCGACTTCGATGTTGTTCCGGATGCCCTGCTCCGTGATCGTGCCCTGGGTGGCGGCCACGTTGATCAGGGCGCGGTCGTCGGGGATGACGTCCTCGCGCAGGCGGTCCAGCTGGTTGGGGCGGTCGCCGAGGACGCCGTCGAACACCTCGCGGCACACCGGAACCAGGTCCGGGTGGGCCACCCAGGATCCGTCGAAGCCGTCGGCGGCCTCGCGGGTCTTGTCCACGCGGACCTTTTCGAAGGCGTTGGCGTTGGCGGCCTCGTCCTTGCGGTTGGGAACGGCTGCGGCCATTCCGCCGATCGCCATGGCGCCGCGCTTGTGGCAGGCGCGCACCAGCTGTTCGGTGTAGGCCCGCATGAACGGTGCGGTCATGGTCACCTGGCCACGATCCGGCAGGACGAAGCGGGGGCCACGTGTGCGGAAGTTCTTGATGAGCGAGAAGATGTAGTCCCAGCGGCCGGCGTTCAGGCCCGAGGCGTGGTCCCGCAGTTCGTAGAGGATCTCCTCCATCTCAAAGGATGCCGTGATGGTCTCGATCAGCACCGTGGCGCGGATGGTGCCCTGTGGAATACCGAGCAGGTCCTGGGCCAGGATGAAGATGTCGTTCCACAGCCGGGCTTCGAGGTGGTTCTCGATCTTGGGCAGGTAGAAGTAGGGACCCTTGCCCTGGGCCAGGAGGCGGCGGGCGTTGTGGAAGAAGTACAGGCCGAAGTCCACGATCCCGCCGGCAATGGGCGTGCCGTTGATGAGCATGTGCTTCTCGGGCAGGTGCCAGCCGCGGGGACGGACCACAATGGTGGGCAGATCCTCGGCGGCGCGGAGCTTGTACTCCTTGCCTTCCGGGGAGGTGAAGTCGATGCGGCGTTCCAGGGCATCCGTGAGGTTCAGCTGCCCTTGGATGACGTTGCGCCACGACGGCGTGGAGGAGTCTTCCATGTCCGCGAGCCAGACCTTGGCGCCCGAGTTCAGCGCGTTGATGGTCATTTTCTTGTCCACCGGGCCGGTGATTTCGACGCGGCGGTCCTCCAGGCCCGGAGCCGGGGGAGCAACCCGCCAGTGGGGATCGTTGCGGATGGACTCGGTCTCGCGGAGGAAGCGCGGATCCTGGCCCCCTGCGATGTCCTCCCGCCGTGCCTTGCGGGCCCGCAGCAGCTCCTCACGCCGCCCGGTGGTCGCCTTGTGCAGCTTGGCGACGAAGTCAAGGGCGTCCGGAGTAAGAACCTCGCCCTGCCGGCAAATCGGCTGCGCGGTCAACGTAATCCCGTTGATGGTGAAGTTGTCAGTGAAGCTGTTCATCTCAATTGCTCCTAAATAGGAAGAACGACGGCGACACGCACTCAGGTGCGGTCCTCACCAGGCCGAAGGTGTCGGTGTTGCGGCAGCCTGCGTAAAAGGGGCCCTGTGCCCGGGTCCGTCCTCGCTCAGCGAGGTCGGACCCGGGCATGGGGAATAGCAGGCAGAGCAATGCCGGACCGAAGGCCGCAGGCAAGTCCCGCCGTCGAACGAGTGCTAGTGGAACTGGCCTTCTTCGGTGGATCCCACCAGGGCCAGGGTGGATGCGTTCGGGTTGAGCGCAGTGGCGATGTCGTCGAAGTAGCCGGTGCCGACTTCGCGCTGGTGCTTGGTCGCGGTGTAGCCGCGGGTCTCGGAGGCGAATTCCTTCTCCTGCAGCTCGACGTAGGCGCTCATGCCTTCACGGGCGTAGCCGTGGGCGAGGTCGAACATCGAGTAGTTCAGGGCGTGGAAGCCGGCCAGGGTGATGAACTGGAACGTGAAGCCCATGGCGCCGAGTTCACGCTGGAACTTGGCGATCGTGGCGTCGTCCAGGTGCTTGCGCCAGTTGAACGACGGCGAGCAGTTGTAGGAGAGCATCTGGTCCGGGAACTCGGCCTTGACGGCCTCGGCGAACTTGCGGGCCAGCTCGAGGTCCGGGGTGCCCGTTTCCATCCAGATGAGGTCGGAGTACGGGGCGTAGGCCTTGGCGCGGGCGATGCAGGGTTCGATGCCGTTGCGGACCTTGTAGAAGCCTTCCGGGGTGCGGACCGGCTGTCCCCCTTCGCGGAGGACGAATTCCTGGTCGCGGGGATCGACGTCGGAGGTGATCAGGGTTGCTGCCTCGGCGTCGGTGCGGGCGATGATGACGGACGGGGTGCCGGCGACGTCGGCGGCCAGTCGGGCGGCGTTCAGCGTGCGGACGTGCTGCTGGGTGGGGATGAGCACCTTTCCGCCGAGGTGGCCGCACTTCTTCTCCGAGGCGAGCTGGTCCTCCCAGTGAACGCCCGAGGCGCCGGCCTGGATCATGGATTTCATGAGTTCGTAGGCGTTGAGCGGGCCGCCAAAGCCGGCCTCGGCGTCGGCGACGATCGGCACCATCCAGTCCTCGACCGTCTGGATGCCTTCGGAGAATTCGATCTGGTCGGCGCGGAGGAGTGCGTTGTTGATGCGGCGCACCACGGTGGGGACCGAGTTGGCCGGGTACAGCGACTGGTCCGGGTAGGTGTGGCCGGAGTTGTTGGCGTCGGCGGCGACCTGCCAGCCGGAGAGGTAGATGGCGCGGAGGCCGGCCTTGACCTGCTGCACGGCCTGGTTGCCGGTCAGGGCGCCCAGGGCGTTGGTGTACTTGCCTTCCTTGTGCTCCCCGGTCAGCTGCTTCCACAGCTTTTCGGAGCCGCGGCGGGCCAGCGTGTGCTCTTCAGAGACGCGGCCGCGGAGGCGGACGACGTCGGAAGCCTTGTAGTCACGGGTCACACCTTCCCAGCGGGGGTTGGCGGCCCACTCGAGCTCCAGTGCGGCGGCCTGTTCTTCGGGCGTCTGCTGGGTGGGCTCAAATGCTGCAGTCATCTTTGTCTCCTAGTTTGTGCTCCGGAAGCCGGCCCGTCCTGCGTCTTTGCAGTCGGGGCCGGCTGGCTCGGTGCGGTGTTTCTTTCCGTGTTCCCCACTTTTCTGCACTTTCAAGGGGGTTACTAGGGTAAAACCATGGAAAGAAATGCACTTCTTCGCGTAAGCTCAAGAAATGCACACAACCAGCTGGAGCCGACAAGCCGAATCGCCGCCGTCCCCCGCCGCGCCGGAAGTCGACGTCATCAGCCTGGGCCGCCGCGTCCGGCACTTGCGCAAAGCGGCAGGGCAGACCCTCGATGACCTCAGTGCCGCCGTCGGGACGGCCCCCAGCCAGTTGAGCCTGATCGAAAACGGCAAGCGGGAACCCAAACTGGGCCTGCTGCAGCAGCTTGCGGCGGCGCTGGGCGTCACCATCGACCAGCTGCTGGGGGCAGAGCCGCCCAACCGCCGGGCGGCGCTGGAGATCGAGCTGGAACGCTACCAGCGCAGCCCGATCTACGAGTCCCTGAACCTGCCCAAAATCCGCATCAGTTCGCGCCTTCCCATGGATGTGCTGGAGTCCATGGTGGGACTCCAGCACGAGCTGGAGCGCAAGCTGAATGAGCAGATTGCCACGCCCGAAGAAGCCCGTCGCGCCAACGGTGAACTGCGGGCCATGATGCGCGAGCGGAACAACTATTTCCCCGAGTACGAGGCCGAGGCCCAAAAGGTCCTGGCGTCCGTGGGGCACACCAGTGGCCCGCTTTCGCATCACGTGATCGCCGACATTGCCGGGCACCTCGGCTTCTCCCTGCACCACGTTGGCGACCTGCCGCATTCCACGCGTTCCGTGACGGATCTTAAGAATCACCGAATTTATCTGACGCAGAATGAGCGCTCGGACCACGATCCCCGCTCCGTGCTCCTGCAGGCGTTGGGCCACTACGTCCTGGGCCACCAGACCCCCACCAACTACGGGGATTTCCTGATGCAGCGGGTGGCCACCAACTATTTCGCGGCGGCCCTGCTCCTTCCCGAGCAGGCCACTGTGGAATTCCTGCAGAAGGCGAAGCTGGCCAAGGAAATAGCTGTGGAGGACATCCGGGACGCTTTCGCGGTGTCCTATGAAACGGCCGCCCACCGGTTCACCAATCTGGCCACCCAGCACTTGGACATCCGCACGCACTTCCAGAAGACGCACAAGAGCGGAATCATCTACAAGGCCTACGAGAACGACGGCGTGACATTCCCGCACGACCATACCGGCGCCATTGAGGGCCAGTTCTCGTGCAGGAACTGGACCAGCAGGGTGGTCTTCGACGTGGCCGACAAGTTCAGTGCCTACAACCAGTACACTGACACCCCGGCCGGGACCTACTGGTGCACAGCCCGGACGGAACGCTCAGCCAATGGTGAATTTTCCCTCTCCGTGGGCGTGCCGTACGCGCACGTGAAATGGTTCCGCGGGCGTGACACCACCGAGCGATCCAAGTCCACATGCCCGGACGAGAACTGCTGCAAGCGTCCGCCGGCCGCGTTGGCGTCGGAATGGGCGGGCAACGCCTGGCCGTCCGCCCGGGCACACTCGCACCTGCTGGCGGCCATGCCCCCGGGTGCTTTCCCGGGCGTGGACGAGACCGAGGTGTACTCGTTCCTGCAGGCGCACTCCGGGAGCTAGCGCGCGCACGGTCTTGGGCGCTGCCCCGCCCGGCCCCTGTGATGCTCTCTCACTTCCTGCGGGTCGTCGGCGGATGCTCTCTCACTTCCTGCGGGTCGCCGGCGGACGCTCTTTCAGTTCCTGCGGGGCGCCGGCGGACGCTCTTTCAGTTCCTGCGGGTCGCCGGCGGACGCTCTCTCAGTTCCTGCGGGTCGCCGGCGGACGCTCTCTCAGTTCCTGCGGGTCGTCAGCGGACGCTCTCTCACGTCCTGCGGGGCGCCAGCGGACGCTCTCTCACTTCCTGCGGGTTGTCGGCGGACGCTCTCTCAGCTCCCAAGGCGTTAGTCGACGGGTCCTCCCCTGGGAAGCGCCCCAAGCTGGGCGGACTATATTGGGCCCTGTCAGCTCATCAACCTGATCGCGGAAGTGTGCACTCATGGCCAAGGAACTCGCCACCCAGCTCATCGAACAACTTCAGGCTGCCGGAGTGCAGCGAATTTACGGGATCGTGGGGGACAGTCTCAACCCGATTGTCGATGCCGTGCGGAAGACCGGCGGCGCGACCAATGGCGGAATCGACTGGATCCATGTCCGGCATGAAGAGGCCGCCGCGTTCGCCGCCGCTGCGGAAGCCCAACTGACCGGCCGGCTTGCAGTCTGCGCCGGCTCCTGCGGTCCCGGCAATCTTCACTTGATCAACGGGCTGTACGACGCGAACCGCTCCGGGGCGCCCGTTCTGGCCATCGCTTCGCATATCCCGAGCAAACAGATCGGCAGCGGCTTCTTCCAGGAAACCCATCCCGACCGGATTTTCAACGAATGTTCGGTGTACTCGGAACTGGTGAGCACAGCGGAACAGGCGCCCCGGGTGATGCACAGCGCGATCCAGCACGCTGTCGCGTTAGGGGGCGTCGCCGTCGTGACCCTTCCCGGCGATATCGCCGGACTCGAAGCGACGGGCGAAACTCCGCTGCCCGCTGCTTTCCGGCCCGCTACCCTCACCCCGGACCCGCAAAGCGTCCGGGAGCTCGCCGACGCCATCAACGCGGCGGACAAGGTCGCCATCTTTGCGGGCGCAGGAACGCAAGGCGCCCACGACGAAGTCGTCGCCCTCGCAGAGTTGGTGGGCGCCCCGATAGGCCACTCGCTGCGGGGAAAGGACTTCATGCAGTACGACAACCCGTACGACATCGGGATGACCGGGCTGCTGGGCTGTGGCGCCGCGGCCGAGGGAATCGAGGACGCGGACCTGCTGATCCTGCTCGGCACCGATTTTCCCTATGACCAGTTCCTTCCAGGTACCCGTACCGCCCAAGTGGACCGCGCCGCCCACAAGCTTGGCCGGCGGACCGACGTCGACATCGCCGTCCATGGCGACGTGCTGCCCACGCTCACTGCGCTGACGCCCTTGATCACCCGGAAGAAGAGCCGCCGCTTCCTCAACCAGATGCTCAAGAAGCATGACCGGCTCATGAACAAGGCAGTGGGGGCCTACACCCGCAAGGTGGAAAAGAAGCAACCGATCCACCCGGAGTACGCGGCTTCCCTCCTGGACCAGGTGGCGGCCGAGGATGCCATCTTCACCGCGGACACCGGGATGTGCAACGTCTGGACCGCCCGCTACATCAACCCGCTGGGCACGCGCCGGCTGATCGGCTCGTACCTGCACGGCTCCATGGCCAACGCCCTCCCGCACGCGATTGGCGCCCAACTTGCCTATCCCGGACGGCAGGTCATCTCGGTCTCGGGCGACGGCGGCCTGTCCATGCTGCTTGGCGAGCTCATCACCGTTGCAGCGCATCGTTTACCGGTGAACGTGGTGGTCTTTAACAACTCCACCCTGGGCATGGTCAAACTGGAAATGCTCGTGGACGGGCTGCCCGATTTCGGCGTGGACGTGCCCGACGCCGACTACGCCGCCGTCGCCCGGGCGCTCGGCTTCCACTCCGTCCGCATCACCGATCCGGCGCGGATCGAGGACGCCTACCGCGAGGCCTTCGCGCATCCGGGACCGTCGCTGGTTGAACTCATCACGGATCCCAAGGCCCTGTCCATTCCGCCGAAGATCACCGGTTCGCAGGTCCTTGGCTTCGCGACCGCCATGTCGAAAGTCGTCCTCAACCGCGGCGCCGGCGAGGCCGTGAGCATGGCGCGGAGCAACCTGCGCAACATCCCGCGGCGTTAGGTTCAGCAGCGGACGACGACGGTGCTGCCGCCGTCGTTCGCCTTCGACGGCGGCTGCCGCCCGGCGGTGGTCACCGCCCGCGGCGCTTGACCGCAAGCAGCGCGGCCGTCTTTTCGATGATTTCGTACGGTATGGGCTTGTCCAAGGGGAATTTCAGCGTTCCCTTGGCGGACCGGTACGGGGCGATTTCAGCTTCGAAGTCAGCGTCTCCGGCCGGCACGGGATACACGGAAATGTGGTGTGCCCACCCCGCGAAATACACCACGTACTTCCCGTCCAGGGTGATGGTCGGGATGCCGTAGCTGATCACTTCGCCGGAACCCGGCACGGCAGCGGAACACCGGCGCCGGATCTCCTGGAGGGTGCCCTGCACGTCGACGGGGAACGACGCAATGTATTCGTCAACGCTGTTGAAATGGTTTGCCATGCTTGGTTCCTCCATCCCTCCAGGTCCCGACGGAACCGCCTCTACTCCGCTTTCGGCATGTCTCGAGAATACGCCGCGGCGGGATCTGAGAGAGCGTTGGCGAAATCGTTGCGAAAAGTGAGAGAGCGTCGGAGCAGGCGAGACCAAACCGACGGCGAACCGTGACCCTGCAGGCATCGAACTGGCGGGGTCAGGCTGGTTGACTGAAGGGAGATGGGCGGGATCCCGTCAAATGCAGGTCCAAAGGGGGAGCAATGAAGACATTCCGCTTGGCCAGCATCGCGGCTGCAGGGGCGCTTGTGGCGCTGACAGGGTGTGCGGCTTCGTCTCCAGAGCTCCTGAAGGCCGACGGCGTGGAGCGGGTTTCGCTTGACCGCACCGCTTATGCCGCTGAGCTTCGCTCCTTCCGGGCTTCCGCTTTCGGGCTCGGCGAGGCCCTGATGGCTGACGGCGGCGACGGTGCCAACGGGAACGTGGTGTCCTCGCCTGCGAGCCTCCTGGTTGCCCTCGCGATGCTTCGCGCTGGGGCTTCCGGCGAGACGGCGGCCGAGATGGACAGCGTCCTGCAGCTCCCCGCGGCGAACCGCGATGAGGCCATGAACGCGGTTCTCGCTGCGCTTGGGAAGTTCGACGGCGACCCCGGGGCCGTGGACGAGGACAACCCGCCGCGGAAACCGGTCATGCACGCCGCCAACGGACTGTTCGTGGATAAGGACGTGCCCACCGGGGAGTCCTTCCTGGACACTCTTGCCCGGCACTACGGAACCGGTGTGTATCCCGTGGACTTCAGCGATGAGGGTGCAACGAAGCCCGCCATGGATTCCTGGGTGAACAGGAACACGGGCGGCCGGATCAAGGAAGCCCCCGCCGAGTACGATCCCCGGGACACCTTCAGTCTGCTCAATTCCCTGTACTTCGCGTCCGCGTGGAGCGTGCCGTTTGACCCGGGCGAGACCTCGGACCTGCCCTTCAGAACGGCATCCGGCGAGGAAATCGAGGCGCCCGCCATGCACAGCATGCTTCAGATGAAGTACGCGGAAGGGCCAGGCTGGCGCGGGGTGGACCTTCCCTACGCCGATGGTTTCGTCATGCGCCTCGTTCTGCCGGATGCTGCAGCCAACGCCGGGGCCGGTTCCCGCCCCGCCTCCGCTGCCGTCACCGCTACACAGCTCACGGAAATCGCGGACGCCTTCGATGCCGCGCCGCTAGAGACGGTGCAGATCCAGCTGCCCCGTTGGGACCACAAATGCAGCTTTGACCTCCGCAAAGTCCTCGAAACCGTGGGCCTGCACAAGACCCTCAGCACCACCGAAGACTTCAACAACATCCAGCCCAAGATGATGATCACCCAGGCCGCACAAGCTGCCAACATCACGGTCGCCGAAAAGGGCACCATCGCAGCGGCGGTCACCCAGATCAACGGGATGGTTACCAGTGCTCCGCCGCAGCCGGAGCGGTCCATTGCCTTCGACCGGCCGTTCCATTATCAGATCGTGCACGTTGAAACCGGCCTGCCGCTGTTCATGGGAACGATGGCCGATCCGCGCTCCTAACCCGACGCTCTCTCAGATCCAGCAGCGAAATCGCAAACGCTCTCTCAGATCCTGCAGCAAACTCCTGAACGCTCTCTCAGCAGGTGAGAGAGCGTCCGGGTTTTTGGTGCGAAAGGTGAGAGAGCGTCCGGGTTTTTGGTGCGAAAGGTGAGAGAGCGTGCGGGTTTTTGGTGCGAAAGGTGAGAGAGCGTCCGGGTTTTTGGCGCGAAGGGTGAGAGAGCGTGCGGGTTTCTGGTGCGAAAGGTGAGAGAGGGTCCTGGCTGAAAGGCCGCTGGGGTTACCGCGGACCGCCCTGCCAGAGGGCATCGAACGGGGCGCCTGAGGCCACACGGTTGCGGATACCTGCAGTGACAAACGACTTGGCAGTCCGGGCTGCCTCGAGGGGAGTCGCACCCTTCGCGAGCTCGGCAGTCACGGCGGCGGCCAGCGAACAACCGGCGCCGGAGACAGCCACCTCGCCGACTTTCGGCGCGGACAGGACTTCAAGCGTTTCGCCGTCATAAAAGACGTCGACGGCGTCCGGACCGGCAAGCCGGACTCCGCCCTTGGCCAACACGGCTGCCCCGCTGAGCTCGTGGATGCGGACGGCCGCCTCTTTGAGGGTTTCGACGTCGGTGATCTTAAGCCCGGAAAGCGATTCCGCCTCGAAGTGGTTGGGCGTGACGAACGTGGCCAGCGGCAGAATCTGGGACTTCAGCGCCTGGTCGGTGTCCAGGGCGTGTCCCGGCTCCTGGCCTTTGCAGATCAGCACCGGATCCAGCACCACATTGCTGAACCCGGAGCGGACCAGCGCGGAAGCAACGGTGCCAATGGTGGCGGGGCTGCCCAGCATGCCGATCTTCACGGTGTCCAACACGGACGGTGCGCCGGAAGCGGCACCGTAGGCCGCCGTCGTCGCCTCCAACTGGTGCGCGATGACCTCCTGGTCCACGGGGACGAAGCGGTGGTTCCAGCTGTTCCCGGGATCAAAAGAGACGATGCAGGTCAGGTTGGCTATGCCGAAGACGCCCAGTTCCTGGAACGTCTTCAGATCAGCCTGCGCGCCGGCGCCGCCGGTGGCCTCGGAGCCAGCGATGGTCAGGACGACGGCGGGAGTGGTCCGGTCAGGGGTCTCAGTGACTTCAGCAAGGGTCATGCCCCCATCCTGCCACCGGCCACAAAGTGCCTGCATTGTGCGTATGACCAAAAATAAAGGCCCGAGACCAATATGACCAAAAGCCGGGTGGTGCCGGTCACAGGTCATAGGGCGGCGGACGGCGTTGCTTTCTTGTCGCGCTGAATCCAGGAAGGTTCATTGATGAGCACCCAACTGACCGAGACAGCACAGACCCGAAGAGCGGTCGGCAACATCCTCAAAGGCTCCGCCGGCAACCTCGTGGAGTGGTACGACCTCTACGTTTACACAGTCTTCGCGGCGTATTTCCAGTCGCATTTCTTCAGTTCCAAGGACGAGCTGCAGGCCGGGCTCGAGGCCATGGCCGTCGTCTCGACGTCCTTCCTGATGCGCCCCATCGGCAGCTGGTTCTTCGGCCGGTACGCGGACCGCAAGGGGCGCAAGGCCGCCCTGACGCTCAGCGTGACCATGATGTCGGCCGGCTCGTTCGCCATCGCGGTCCTGCCCACCACGCAGCAGATCGGGGTTTGGGCGCTGCTCCTGCTGATCTTCGTCCGCCTGGTCCAGGGTTTCTCCGTGGGCGGCGAATACGGCACGAGCGCCACCTACATGTCCGAGGCCGCCACGTCCAAGCGCCGCGGCTTCTTCTCCAGCTTCCAGTACGTCACGCTCATCGGCGGCCAGATGCTTGCCCTGCTGGTCCTCGTCATCCTGCAGAACGCCATGGACAAGGCCACCCTGACCGAGTGGGGCTGGCGGATCCGTTCGCGATCGGCGGCGTTGCCGCTCTGGTGGTGCTGTGGCTCCGGCGCTCCATGGAGGAAACGCTGTCCGAGGATCAGGTGCTCGCGGCCAAGGCCCCGGCGGTTGCCGGCGAGGCCCGGCCCGGCACAATGAAGCTGCTGTTCACCAGGCACTGGAAGCCGCTGCTGATCTGCATCGGCGTCACGCTCGGCGGCACCGTGGCGTTCTACACCTACACCAACTTCATCCTGAAGTTCATGAACGATACGTCCGGCATCGCCAAGACGGACACCTCGGTCATCAACTTCTGGGCGCTGCTGATCTTCATGCTCCTTCAGCCGGTCTACGGGATCATCTCCGACAAGGTGGGCCGCAAGCCCCTGCTCCTCTGGTTCGGCATCACCGGCGTCCTGTTCACCTGGCCGCTGCTGTCCGCGCTGTCCAACACAAAGGACCCGTTCACCGCCTTCCTGCTGATGATGGGCGGGCTGCTGATCGTCGGGGGCTACACGTCCATCAACGCCCTCGTGAAGGCCGAGCTCTTCCCGGCCTCCATCCGCGCGCTCGGCGTCGGACTCGGCTACGCGATCGCCAACTCACTCTTCGGCGGCACCGTGCCCCTGATTGGCGCGGCGCTGCAGAAGTCCGACCAGGTTGACCTCTTCTTCACCTACGTCACGGTGGCGATCGGCATCTCACTTCTGGTCTACATCTTCGCTCTGAAGAACAGGAAGATCACGCACCTGGACCGCGAACAGGGCAACGCCTGGCCGTCGGCCCCGGCGGAACGCAAGGATGACGACGACGATCGCGTCAACGCCTAAGCTCCCGGAAGAGTACGACGGCGGGCGGCCGGTTCAGCGGTGACCTTCGGGTTCCAGGGGCCCGGCGGCCCGCCGTCGTCGTGCGCCATGCTTCAGACGGGCTTTGTCCGATACGCGGATGCGACAATTGGAGGCGGCCCGGCGCTGATGCCCGGGCTTCCAGTGCTAATACAGCCGGCCGACCTGCGTTGTCCTTTCAGAAGGACCGGGGCGGCCGAGCGAACCACTACGAATGGAACACCCATGACCTCCGCCAAGACCCTCCCGGCCGCAGCACCGCCGAGGTTTGCCTCGATCGGCTCGCCCTACTTCGGCATCATGATGGCCTTGATGGCCGTGGTGCTCATCCTGTCCAACATCGGGGCATCAAAGGGAGTGGCCCTGGGGCCAATCGTCACGGACGGCGGCTTCTTCCTGTTTCCGCTGGCCTACATCCTGGGCGACGTCATCAGCGAAGTGTACGGCTTCAAGGTGGCGCGAAAGGCCATCGTCACCACCTTCGCGTTGTCCGTTTTTGCCTCCGTCTGCTACTGGATCATCATCGCGCTGCCCGGCTTCGACGACGAGTTCGGCGCATCCAAGCAGGCCGCTCTCGAGGGCGCGCTGGGTCCCGTCCCGCAGATCGTGCTGGCCTCGCTGCTGGCATTCTTTGCAGGCCAGACCATCAATTCCTGGATCCTGGTGAAGATGAAGGCCCGCGCGGGAGAGAAGTCGCTCTGGGCGCGCATCATGGGCAGTTCGGTAGCCGGGGAGTTCGTTGACACGCTCATCTTCTGCAGCATTGCGGCATCCGTCATCGGCATCACGGACTTCGGCACGTTCGTGAACTATGTGCTGGTGGGCTTCCTGTACAAGACCCTCGTGGAGTTCCTCTTCGTCCCGGTGACGGCCCTCGTGATCGGCTGGATCAAGAAGCGCGAGCCGAGCTACGGCGCGGTGCGCCAGGCAGCTTAGCCGACCGGCCGCCGTCGTACTTCTGTACTGAGGTAGCCGGTAAAGTGCGAGTTCGCCGCAAGCTACCGGCGAACWCGCACGTTTCCGGGCGAATTGACGGCCTACGTCGGTGGGCGACCGGCAAGGACTCGCAGCAGACGGTTCTTGAATTCCTGCTCCTGGAAGAGGTCCTTCCACTCGACGCGAAGGAAGATCCAGCCTTCTTCCATCAGGGCCTTTTCGCGGCGCCTCTCCTGAAAGAGCACTTCTGCGGTGGGCTTGTAGTCGAAATACTTGGTCTTGCCGTCGAACTCGAGAGCGACCTTCTCTTGCTTCCAGGCGAGGTCCAGACGGTGCCTCCCGGCCCGGCTCGTGACCTCAACCTGTGGCTCGGGCGCTTTGATCTTCAGCCGAAGGATCAGCTCCCGGGCCAGCGTTTCGCCGGGGGATTCCGACCGGAGATCGGCCGTCTCGAGCACGCGGCGGAATGTCCGGATCCCGCGGCGCCCCTCCAATGTCGCTGCCATCGTCTGCAGAGTTGTTCGGTCAGCACCAAGCCGTAGGGCATGATCCATGACTATCAGCGCCTGCCGGTAGTTCAGCATCATGGCGCAATCCGCGGCTGTCCTCTCCAGGGACGTCGTCCGAAGCCCGCTCACCAGCGTCACGTCCTGTTCGGTGAAGGGACGCGTGTGGCACCGGACGTCCCTGCCATGGCGCTCACTGGATGGGCGTACCCGCTGGAGGAGATGGATGAGGTTGTCCACATCCCACAGAAACAGGCTATGCAGACGCGCCGAGGACGTGTGGCTGTAAACAAAGCCGCCGGTGGACGTCGTGCGTGTTCCATGCGCGTGCGCATGGATCAGCAGACGGCTTCGGGCGCGCCGGGTCTGGGCATTCCAGAGGCTGGCGCGGATGTAGCAGCCGTAGCGCAGCCGGACCAGCTCATCGGAGACCACCAGCGATTTGATGACACGGGAGCTGTAACCGAGGTCGAGCAACTGCTCCGTACGCCAGAGGTCGCCCCTTGTCGGGAGCGCCGGGATGGTGATTTGTGGCATGGAACAAGCTTCACTGGCCGCCTAAGCTCCCGGGAGGCCCCGCCGTCGCTATGTGGAAAACGTAAGTTCGCCGGAAACCTGCCAAATCGCCGGGGCCTTCCGGCGACCCCGCCCGTTTCCGGCGACCCCGCACGTTTCCGGCGACTTCGACGGCGGCGCCGGCCCCGGCGCAGGCGGCCGAGAGGCGCAGGAGACCTAGGAGTAGTACCGACCCAGCGTCTCGGCCTTGAACTCGAAGAAGTCGCCGGATTCGATGGCCAGCCGGGCGTCGTCCACCATCTTCACCACGAAGCGCTCGTTGTGGATGGAGATGAGCGTGGCGGAGAGCATCTCCTTGGCCTTAAACAGATGGTGGATGTACGCCCGTGAGTAGTTCAGGCAGGCGTAGCAGTCGCAGCCGTCCTGCAGCGGGCCGAAGTCGCGCTTGTACTTGGCGCCGGAGAGGTTGAACCGCCCGTCCGGCGTGTAGAACGCGGAATTCCGTGCCACGCGGGTGGGGGAGACGCAGTCGAAGGTGTCCGCGCCGTTTTCGATGGCCGTGAAGATGTCGTCCGGCTCGGAAATGCCGAGCAGGTGCCGGGGCTTGTTCTCCGGAAGCTCCTCGTTGCACCAGCGCACAATCGTGCCGAGGTTCTCCTTCTCCAGGGCACCGCCGATCCCGTAGCCGTCAAACGGCATGGCACCCAGGTCCCGGCAGGCTTTCCGGCGGAGGTCCTCGTACTGCGCGCCCTGGATCACGCCGAACAGGGCCTGGTACGGCTTCCCGGCGCGCTCCGACGTCAGCCGGAAGTGCTCATCGAGGCAGCGGAGGGCCCACAGCCGCGTGCGCTCCAGTGATTCCTCCTGGTAGCCGCGCGAGTTCTGCAGCGTGGTGAGCTCGTCGAAGGCGAACATGATGTCCGCACCTATCTGGTGCTGGACCTGCATAGAGATCTCGGGGGAGAACCGGTGCCGGTCCCCGTTGAGGTGGCTCTTGAACCACACGCCGTCGTTGTCCACGTGGGCCAGACGCTCCTTGCCTGCGGCCACGGCATTGTCGGACACAGTCTGGTCCATGGGGGGCGCCGTCTTCATGTCGATGACCTTTTTGAACCCGGAGCCCAGGCTCATCACCTGGAAGCCTCCGGAATCGGTGAAGGTGGGGCCGGGCCAGTTCATGAATGCGCCGAGTCCGCCGGCCTCATCCAGGATTTCCGGCCCCGGCTGCAGGTACAGGTGATAGGCGTTGGCCAGAAGTGCCTGCGCCCCGAGCTCGGCCATTGACTCGGGCAGCACCGACTTCACGGTCGCTTTGGTCCCGACGGCGATGAACGCCGGGGTCTGGATCTCCCCGTGCGGGGTGGCGATGGTACCGGTCCTGCCGAGGAATTCGCCACCGTTGGCGGACACTTGTTCGGCGGACGGGCTGCAGGTCTCAGCGAGGCGCTTTCCCACACGGAACGAGAACTGCGACTGGCGGGCTGGCGGCACTGGTTCAGGATTGGCTGGCACGGTTCCAGTGTGCCAGCTTGCCCCGGCTAAACCTCAGTGGATGGGCTCTGATGTGGGGTAGTTCTCAGCCCGCCAGTCGTCCCACAGGCTGCGGATGGTTTCGAGGCTGTGGGCCCCCAGACCGTAGGTCGAGAGGATCACGAGGGAGCCGCCGTCGGGCCTGACTTCCGGAATCACGGGCTGGTCGGCCACAATCAGGAGGCCATCGCCGTGTTCGGCGTAGCTGTGCACGGTCAGGCCCACCTGGTGGTTGGTTTTGTACCAGACCCGGCCGGAGACTTCCTCGCCCGTGTCCAGGGTCAGCGAATAGTTCTCCCCGGCGGCCGGGATTTCCTTCAGCCCCAGTTTTTCGATCGCCGAGCCCCCGGTCCCCGGAACGGAAAAGAAGCAGGTCCGGCGGGTGCCGTGGGGATGCCGCTCCAGGGCAAACCGCAGCTGCTGGAGGAACGTCAGCCAGCCCTGGGTGATGTCTTCGTCCCAGGCCGCCCACTCGGAGTTGTGGTCCAATGCCGCGCGCGTGACACTGACCTCGGTTCCCGTGGGCACCGGTTTGAGACTGAAGACGTCACCGCCGTCGACGGTCAGCGAAGTGTGGTCCGAGCCCTCAACCACGGTGCTGTTGAAGTAGATCTCATTGATTTCCGCGCTGAGGTCCTCGGCCTCCCAGCCATGCCACTGGGCTACTTTGGCCGGTTCACGCAGCATCGTCCAAACCTGCGGGGCATCAGAATTGATCACAACGCTCAGATTGTTCGTCATGGCCTGAATTTACAACTTCGGTACAGCCCGGGGCTAGAGGAAACAGGGAATCATCCGAAGCCCGCGCCGGGCAGTCATGGGCCTATGCCCGGACTGACTCCAGCTCGTTCGCGATCCGCCGCTCCAGCTCACCGGCGCTGATGGTCTGCGACCCGCCGTGCGCGCGCAGGAACAGCAGCGACTCAAGGCGCAGCAGCCGCCATTCGCGCTCGGCCTCATGGTTGGAATTGTCCATGGAGCGGAAGATTTCTTTGTCGTACAGGTTCGGCTCGTTCAGTGACCGCTGGCGCACCCGGGCCTGCATCCTGGCCTTAAATGGGTCATTTTCCTGGCTGTCCGGCGCGCGGAGCAGCTTCTCGTACACGGCCGCGCGTTCTTTCTGGCCGGTCTGGCGGCAGATGTAGGTGGACAGTGAGAGCGACGCTTCCACCGACGACCAACGGCCGGGGTTGCCGTCGAAGGGCAGCACGTTCAGGAGGTCGGCAACGGCGAGTGCGCCGTCCGTGTCCTTGAGCATGATGAAAAGCTCGTGGGCGAGGTCGCTGAGGTCCTTGAGGCAGCTGCCGGACTTCGTGTTGATGCCCTTGACCAGCTTGTCCGCCAGCAGCAGCACTCCAACGGAGTCCGGATGCGCCTCTGCCACGGCCTCCACCACCGATTCAGGCGTCCCGGCTGGTTCCGGGATGAGGGCCAGGTCTTCGGCGCTGGGCCCGATCACCGCCGGCGTCGTGACCGGCAGGGGAGGTACGACGACGGCGGGAGGCGCCGGCGACGGAGCCGCCCCGGCGTCGGGGTGCTCAACGACCTGAAGCGGGGTGACGACGTCGGACTCCTGGGCGGCACCGGGCTGGACCTCGGCGTCCTGGACTCCAGTGTCCCCGCCGTCCTGGACGCCGCCGTCCTGAACGCCGCCGACAGCGGACCCTGCCGGTCCGCCGGAAGCGGATTCTGCGCCGGCGATCCGGACCGACGAGCCGGCGGCAATCCGCAGCATGCCGCCGCCGGTGAGGGTCGCGAGGACGATGGCCGGCGTGCCGAAGTCATCGTTTTCGATTTCCACTGAGTGGACTTCGGCTGACCGCTGGCCGTCCGGCAGGAGAAGGTGGTCGCCCGTCTGCAAAGACCCAGCCTGCTGTGCGCGGTAGGTCTGGGCAGCTGGTTGGTGGTTCATCGGAGTCCTTAAGTTCTCTTGCGGTCCGCCCAACAGTCTACAAAGGAGGGAGTGCGAAGTCGGGGAGGCGGGACCCTCCGGGCGCTGTCAGCCGCCGACGCCGGCGTACGCCAGGGCCTGCCGCACGAGGGCTCCGCGGCCGCCGCTGAACTCAAGCTGGACGCCGTCGCTGAGCACTTCCTGGGGAGTCATCCAGGTGAGCTCCAGGGCATCCTGGCGCGGCTCGCACTCGCCGGTGACGGGGATGACGTAGGCAAGCGAGACGGCGTGCTGCCGGTCGTCGGTGAAGCCCGTGTGTGACGGCGCGGGAAAATATTCGGCCACAGTGAACGGCACCGGGCTGATGGGCAGCTGCGGGAACGCGAGCGGGCCGAGGTCCTTCTCCATGTGGCGCAGAAGTGCGGCGCGGATGGTTTCGCGGTAGAGCACGCGGCCGGAAACAAGCGAACGGACCATGGTCCCGTCCGCGTCCGCCTGCAGGAGCGTGCCCACCTCGTTCACGAATCCGAGCGGATCGAGCCGCACCGGCACGGCCTCCACATAGACCATGGGGAGCCGTCCGCGGGCCTCGAAGAGGTCCTCGTCGGAGAGCCAGCCGGGATTGGGGTCTGGGGTGCGCACGTTCATGGTTAAGTTCTACCGCATCACCACCCGTCCGGCCGCCGACGCGTGGGATCTCAGCTCTCAGCGGAGGCACTTACGCAGGTCTAAGCACCGAGATCTCGCCCTTCGGCGGCCGCAGCCCTGAAACCCGGGCTACGAACCGCGGGGAGCCCGCTTCGAGATCCAGAGCGTGGGCGGCACATGCGCGGCGGCAGCGGCGTCGCCGGCCGTGTCCGGGTTGGCAACATGCAGCGAACGCCCGAAGGCTTCCTCGGTCACGCTGACCTCGTGGCCCGCCGCGGTGAGCCGGACACGCAAAGCATCCAGATCGCCGTCGTACTCAAATCCGAAGCCGGACCGCGCTGGGCCAGAACCGGGGCGCACCATCAGCACCCCGCCGTTCTTGGCGGTGAAATCGGCGGTTTCATCGTCATCCGGGACGGGACGGAACCGGGCACCGATGCCCCTGAGCGTGTCGGCCGCCAAGGCGGTGTCCTCGGTGAACCAGACCGCGACGACGGACAACCCCGTATCGGCGTCGGCACATTGTGCGAAGTGGGCGGCTTTGTCTGCCATGAAGGTGAAGCCGTCCTCGCCCGTGATCCTGCAGGAGTCGCCGACATCCGGCGGGACCAGCTCGGCCGGAGTGTTTCCAGTCTCCGCCCCCGCCAGATTGGTGCGCCGGGCGAACTCCTCAATATCGCCCACCTCGACGCCGAACGACGTGGTGCCGTCGTTCCCGGCACCGGCCGGGGTGTGCTGGAGCGCAATCCGGCCGGAACCGGCGTCGAATTCCCGCCAGGTGTCGTCGTCCAGTGTCTTGATCAGGCCCAGGTCCGTGAGGAGCCGCTCCCACGGCTCCATCCGGGATGTGAAGTGAACGGGGCGGACACGCAACATGGGCTCTCCTCGGATTCGGACACGGTGCTGTCATGGCCATAATGCCACGACTTGAATAGTCCGGCACGGGGCAGAATAGGCGCATGGGTGTTGAACTCGAGGAACTGCTGGTGCCGGATGCCGCCGCGTGGCGCGAGTGGCTGGAATTGAACCATTCACACAGTCCCGGCGTGTGGCTTGTCCTGCACAAAAAGGGCGGCACGGTCACGGAACTGGACTACGACGCTGCCCTCGATGAGGCGCTGTGCTACGGCTGGATCGACGGCCAGGTCAGGAAGCGCGACGGCGGCAGCTACTTTCAGCGCATGACGCGCCGCGGCCCGAAGAGCCCCTGGTCCGAGCGGAACGTGGGCCATGTTGCCCGGCTGGAAAGGGACGGGAAAGTGACCGCCGCCGGCCGGGCCGCCGTCGACTCTGCCAAAGCGGATGGCCGCTGGGAAGCGGCGTATTCAGGGCAGGCGACGGCGGAAGTCCCGGATGATCTTGCTGCCGCCATTGCTGCCGTCCCCGACGCGCAGGCGACCTTCGACGTCCTCACCTCGGTGAACCGCTACGCCCTCATCTACCGCACCAACTCGGTCAAGCAAGCCTCCACCCGGGAACGGAAAATCGCGGGTTTCGTGGAGATGCTGGCCCGCGGCGAGACCCCGTACCCGCAAAAGAGGCGCCCGGCGGGGCAGACCGGGGCATGACCCGGTCCGGGAAGGCAAACGGCCCGCCGCGGTAAAATTGTTGCCACCCAACACGATCGGCGGACATGCAGAGGATTTCCCTACGGACGATGGGCCCCCGTGCCCTCTGGATCGCGGTGGCCGGCGTTTTGGTCCTCCTGCTGGCCGTGGCTGCCACCGTCAACCTCGCCTCCGGCGCCCGGCAGGACGGGCCGAAAGGAACGGAGCCCGCACCCGCTCCCCCCGGCATCAGCCGGCCCGAGGGAGCCTCCCAGTTCCGCCCCGGCTACCACCTGACTCCCGCGAAGGAGTGGATGAACGATCCCCAGCGGCCGTTCCTGCTGGACGGGGTGTGGCACTACTACTACCTTTACAACGCCGACCATCCGGAGGGAAACGGCACCGAGTGGTATCACGTCACCAGCACCGACCTGGTGCACTGGAAGGACGAGGGCGTGGCCATCGAGAAGTTCAAGAACGGCCTGGGCGACGTCGAAACGGGCAGCGCCGTGGTGGACCACGACAATACGGCGGGCTTCGGCAAGGACGCCGTCATCGCCGTGCTGACCCAGCAGGACAAGGGCGTCCAGCGGCAGTCACTGTTCTACTCCACGGACAAGGGCTTTACTTTCAAGGCCTATGACCGCAACCCCGTCATGGACAACCCCGGGCAGCAGAACTGGCGGGACCCGAAAATCATCCGCGACGACGCCAACCGGCAGTGGGTCATGGCCCTGGCCGAGGGCGAAAAAATCGGCTTCTACACCTCGAAGGACCTCAAGGACTGGCGGTACGCCTCAAGCTTCGAACGCAAGGGGCTGGGAGTGCTCGAGTGCCCGGATCTGTTCCAGCTGGACCTCGACGGTGATCCCGCCAAACGCACGTGGGTCCTGGCAGCCAGCGCCAACGGCTCCGAAGAGGGCCGGACCACCGGAGTGGCCTACTGGACCGGAAAGTGGGACGGGGCCGCGTTCACCGCGGCCGACGCAACACATCAATGGCTCGACGCCGGATCGGACTTCTACGCGGCCGTCACCTGGGATGATCCCCGCCTTCCGGCAGGCGAACGGATGGCATCCCGCCACGCCATCGGCTGGATGAACAACTGGGACTACGCGCGCAAGCTGCCCACCACTGACTGGCAGGGCGGCGCCGATTCAATGGTGCGCGACATCCGCCTGAAGACGGTGCACGGCCGCCCCTCGCTGGTCTCGGCGCCCACCGGGTCCATGTCCGTCCTGGAAGGTACGCCGGAGACCGTGGGCGAACGGCAGGTCACGCCGAACGGCGCGGGCGAGCTGCCGGCTCCGAAGAGCGGCGCGTACCGGCTGGATGTGACCCTCGAACGGAGGCCGGACGACGACGGATCGGAAGCCCTCCTGAAGCTGACGAGCGGCTCCGCGGATTTCGCTACGGTCGGCTACAACTTCGAGGAGGGCAAGGCCTCGCTGTCCAGGGCTGCGGTCGTCCCCGGTGTGGAGGCGCTCGGACCGGTGTTCACGGACCGCAGGACTGCCGCCAGCCCGCCGCGCAACGGGACCGCTCCCGGCCGGGGAACGGTGGAGCTGACGCTTTTCGTGGACTATTCGTCAGTGGAAGTCTTCGTCAACGGCGGCGAGCAGACCCTGACCTCGCTGGTCTTCCCCCGGTCCGGCCAGCACACGCTCAGCGCTGCCACTTCCGGCGGAAGCGTGCTGCTGACGTCGTTCAGGTACACGCCGCTGGCCGCGGCGCGCTAGGCTCAGGCGCGCTAGGGTCAGGCACCCTGGGCGGGCACCCTGGCCAGGGGCCCAAGGGTTGGTGGGATTTCGGCAGCCCAATCAGCGGCCGGACGTTCAGTCGCCGGCGCCGTCGAGCGGAAATGCCACCGCTTCGCCCACCACGCGCAGGCACAGCTCGGTGCCGGGCTGGGCGATGGACGCGTTCCAGTGCCGGATGGTGATCACTTCGCCGCCGCCGGGGTAGCGGTGGTCCGGCATGGCGCCGGCGAGCTTCGGCGGGACGGCCAGCTTGAGCCGCACGGTGGTCTCGGGGCCGAAGTAGTCGGTGTCCACCACCACGCCCCGGATGGGGCCGTCCTCGGCGATGCGGATCTGCTCCGGCCGGAGCATGAGCTGTACCCGGCCCTGGGCCGGCGGGCGCCGGACAGGAATGCCGCCCAGCGAGCAGGTGGCCAGGGAGCCTTCCATCCAGGCATCGAGGATGACGGCGTCGCCCAGGAATTCGGCGGTGGCACGGTCCGCCGGGCGGGTGTAGACGACGAACGGGTTGCCGATCTGCGCCAGCTTGCCGCCGCGCATCACGGCCACCTGATCGGCGAAGGACAGGGCCTCCGCCTGGTCGTGCGTCACCAGGATCGTGGTCACGCCGGCCTCGTTGAGCACCTTGGCCACCGCACGGCGTGTGGCCACCCGGAGACCGGCATCCAGGGCGGAAAAAGGCTCGTCCAGCAGCATGAGCTCAGGCTCGCGGGCCAGCGCCCGTGCCAGGGCAACCCGCTGCTGCTGGCCCCCGGAGAGCTGGTGCGGCCGGCGCTTGGCCATGCCCGTGTCCAGTGAAACCATCTCCAGCAGTTCGTTGACCCGCGCGGTCACGGCGCGCCGCCCGCCGTTGAGCTTTGAGGCGCTGAGCCCGAAGGCGATGTTCTGGCCCACGGTCAGGTGCGGGAACAGGGCGCCGTCCTGGGCCACATACCCGACGTGGCGCTTGTGCGCCGGCTTCCATACGCCGCCGCCCGCTACCGGAGTGCCGTTCAGCAAAATGGTGCCGGTGCCGGGATGCTCGAAGCCGGCGATCAGGCGGAGCAGCGTGGTCTTGCCGGATCCGGAGGGTCCCACGATCGCGGTGGTGCCGCCCTTGGCCACGGACAGGTTGACGCCCTTGAGCACAGCCTGGGAACCGAAGTTCTTGGTGACGCCGTCTATCACCAGGTGGCTGTTGGTGCTCGGCGCCACTGACGGCGAGATCCGGGGTTCCGGAAGCCTGGAGGGCGATTGTTCGGTCACTGTCCCGCTACTTTCTTGGACTGCTGGAAGAGCAAATAGGTCATGGGCGCCGAGATCACGATCATCAGCAGGGCGTAGGGCGCGGCGCCGGCGTAGTCGATTTCGCTGCTCTTGCTCCAGAACTCCGTGGCGAGCGTACGCGTGCCGTTGGGGGAGAGGAGGAGCGTGGCGGTCAGCTCGTTGGCGATTGCCAGGAAAACGAGTGCCGCACCGCCGGCGGCCGCCGGTGCGGTCAGGCGCAGAGTCACGCGGAGGAAGGACAGCAGCGGCGGGCTGCCGAGGGCCTGTGCGGCCTCGTCCAGCTCTTTGGGTGCCTGGGCCAGCCCGGCTCGGATGTTGACCAGGGCGCGCGGCAGGAACAGCAGGACATACGCGGCAATCAGCACGCCCGCCGTCTGGTAAAGATCGGGGATCAGCCGGATGCTGACGGTGACGAAGGCCAGGCCCACCACGATTCCCGGCATGGAGCTGGTCACGTAGTTGGACAGTTCCAGGGCCTTGCTGAACCAGCCGGCGTGGCGCACGGCCAGGTAGGCCATGGGGAACGCGACGGCGGTGGTTGCCACGGCGCCGGCCAGCCCGTAGCCGAGCGTCTGGAGAAGGGCGGGCATGAACTCGTCGGCCGTCCAGATGTCGGCGCCCCCGGCGACGATCCAGCGCAGCACGAACAGCAGCGGCAGCCCGAACGCGAGGGCTGTCAGCGCCAGGAGGGCGAGCTGCGCGGGCAGCTGGTAGGAGTGCAGGGGGAGCCGCAGCGCCCTGGCCTGGGCGCCCGAGCCCACCCGTGCGTACCGCGCATTGCCCCGGCTGCGGACTTCAAGGAGCAGCAGGATCAGGCAGAAGAACACGAGCACGCTGGCGAGCATGTTTCCGGCAGTGCCGTTGAACGTTGACCTGTACTGCACCATGATCGCCGTCGTGAAGGTGTCGAACCGGATCATGGCGAAGGCGCCGTACTCGGCGAGCAGGTGCAGCGAGACCAGGAGGGCGCCGCCGGTCATGGCGATCCGCAGCTGCGGCAGGACCACCCGGAAGAAGGCCCGCCAGGCGCCGAGCCCCAGCGACGCCGCGGACTGTTCCACCGCGGGGTCGAGCCGGCTGAGAGTCGCTGCGGCCGGAATGTACACGAGCGGGAAGTAGGACAGCGTGGCGATCAGCACGCCGGAGGACAGGCCCTCGAGCGACGGCACGGCAGACACCCACGCGTAGCTGTTTACGAACGCGGGAATGGCCAGCGGAGCCGCGAGGAGCACAGCCCAGATTTTGTGGCCGCGCAGCTTGGTCCGTTCCACGAGCCAGGCACCGCCCACGCCCAGGACCAGGCACAGCGGCACGGTGATGGTGATCAGCAGCACGGTGTTCAGCAACAGCTCGCCGACCCGCGGCCGGAAGATCAGCGCTGCTGCCGTGTCCCAGCCGGTGGCTGCCGTCATGAAGGCGACATAGGCCAGCGGGACGAGGGAGAACAGTGCGATCAGCACTGCGAGGACAGCGACGGCGGATACGCCGAAAGGCGGGCGGGGGCGCTTGCCCCGGCCCGCCGTCGTCGTGCTTCCGGACGTAGCCGGCGCCGATGGATCGGTGATCACAGAATTACAGCAGTCCTGCCTTGGTCATCAGATCGGTGACCTTCTGGGAGTTAAGCTTGGCCGGGTCCACGGTGGGGGCCTGAAGATCCTTGATCGGGACCAGCTTCTCGTTGGCCGGGACGTCCGAGGCGATGGCGTACTCGAAGGACGTGCCCTTCTGCAGGATCTCCTGGCCCTTCTTGCCGGTGATGAACTTCAGGAAGGCCTGGGCCTTGTCGGCGTTCTTCGAGGATTTCAGCACGCCGCCGCCCGAGATCGAGAGGAAAGCGCCCGGGTCCTGGTTCTTGAAGTAGTACGGCGAGACGTTCTTCGAGTTCTCAGCCGTCTTGGCCTGGTCGCCGTAGTAGTAGTAGTGGTAGATCAGCGCGGATTCCACCTCGCCGGCGTTGACGGCCTTCATGGCGGTGCTGTTGCCCTTGTAGACCTTGGCATTGTCCTTCATGGCCTTGAGCCACTCGTCGGCCGCGGCCTCGCCCTTGAGTTCGACGAGGGCGGCAACGATGGCCTGGAAGTCGGCGCCGGACGGTGAAGCGGCCCACTTGCCCTTCCACTCCGGCTTGGCCAGATCCAGCATGGACTTCGGCAGCTTGTCCTCGGTCAGCTTGGTCTTGTCGTACACAAGGACGGTGGAGCGGGCAGCGATGCCCGTCCACTTGTTGGTGCTCGGACGGAACGCGTCGGGGACCTGGGCGACGGTGTCCTTGTCCACATCAGCGAACAGGCCGGCGTTCTCCACCTGCGCCATCGCGGGGGAGTTCTCGGTGAGGAAGACATCCGCCGGGGAGGCCTGGCCCTCCTGGACGATCTGGTTGGACATCTCCGTGTCATCACCCTGGCGGAGGGTCACCTTGACGCCGGTTTCCTTGGTGAACTCGTCCACCCACTCCTGGGTGAGGCTTTCGTGCTGGGCGTTGTAGACCGTGATCTCGCCGTTGGTGCCTGCCGCGGAGGACGTGCCGGACGGGGAGGCGCTGGAGCCGCAGGCCGACAGGCCGAGGGCTGCTGTGGCGGCGATTGCGATGCCGGCCAGCGCGTTGTTGCGGATCTTCATCGGGGCTTCTTTCTGCAAAAGTCTGGTCGGACCGCAGTCCTTGTGAGCTGGGGAAGTTAGGTGAAGCTCACTCGAAAAACTGTAGGTTAGCCATACCTAAGCTACCAAGCCGCAAGCCGCGAAAGTGATAAGGATCACATCAATTACGTAACTGTTGCGTGACGTAATTCTCGGTGTCTCGTTGCTGGGTGGGTCTACTGGGCGGCTGTGCCCGATTGCTTGCCGGCGGCTACTGCCGCCGCGGCTTCGAGGATCATCCAGGCCTGGAGCTGGGTGGAAAGTTCGACGGCGGCCCCCGGCGGATACGTGTCACTCGCCGGCCGATGCGGCTCCGAGGAGAAAAGCGGGTGCCCCTCCCCGCCGTGCCATGCGAGCGGCTCGGCGGGGGATACGGTCCGGCGGCCGTTCCAGAATGCTTCGGCGGTGTCCGTGGCCAGCCGGGCGGCGGTGGCCCGGGTGCCCTCCGGCAGCCGTCCGTCACGTGCGGCGAGCGCAAGGTAGCGCGTCAGGATCCCGGTGAACAGCCCGCCGTCGCCCGTTCCGTCGCAGCGGAGGACGGCGCTGGCGCCGCCGGTGCCGCCGGTGCCTGTGCCGGGTGTGCCCGCGCCGCCGTTGCCCGGCGGCCCTTCCACCGTGAGATGGCGAGCCACCGCATCCACCACCACGGCGGCGCGCTCCAGGTTTTTGGCGCCGCCGAGCTCCAGCAGGGCGCCGAGGACGGGCCCCTGGTTGTACGTGTAGATGGCACTCTCAAGGACTGTCTCGCCGGTCCTGCTGATCCGGAGGCCGTCCAGGTAGAGTCCGCGTACGGAATCGAAGAGCCTGGCGTCGAGCCAGTCCAGCAGCACCTGGGCCCTGGCCGGGTTGCCGGTGCGGGCATAGTAGAGCGCCACCGGTGCCGTGGCCGGGGTGTTCTTGAAGTCCCGCTTCTTGCTCCAGAACGTGCCGCCGCCAAGGTCGTCGGTGGAGGCCGAGTCGAACTGGAGCGTCAGGCTCTTGCGGATCCGGGCGTCGCGGCGGCGGGTTGGCCTGCGGCTCTCCTCGGCCAGCTTCTCCAGCCGAAGGGTGGACAGGGCCAGCCAGGCCATGTCGTCGTAATAGCTGTTGACGAACGTCAGGAAGTTCCGCAGCCGGATGCCGGTCACCAGGCGGGACGCGAGCTGGCCGGCGCCGGGGCGGTGTTCGCCGTCGAACCGGGCCGGAGGCTGGCCGGCGGTGCCGAGTTCGCGGCGGCCGGTGTCCACGAGGCAGTCCACGTAATGCGCCTGCCACCAGTAATGCCACGGCCGGACGAGGTTCCGAAGGCGACCCGAGGGGCGGGTGATGGCGGCGATGTGGGTTCCGGGCAGGAAGAACAGCCGCTGGCCGAACATGTGGGTGACCGACCGTGCGGCCTCATTGGCGCGGCCGGCCCAGTCTGTTGGCGTGCCGGACTTCCCGGGGCTGGGCTGGTCCTCAGGGGCGGCGGAAGCGTCGGACTGGGTCATCCCGCCAGCCTAGCGAATGCTGCGAAAGGTGCGCCCGGGGTTGCTTTCAGTTAACATTCACTAACTAATGTTCGCCGCCGGTCGCCGGTTTCCGCATCAAGGAGGATGTATGGACATCAAGGGTTCTGTCGCGCTAATCACGGGCGGGGCGTCCGGACTCGGCGCTGCCACGGCCCGTCGCCTGTTCGACGCCGGCGCATCAGTGGTGCTCGCGGACCTCGGCTCCTCTGCCGGCGCGTCTTACGCCGGTGAGCTGAACGCCAGCCGCGCTGCGGACGCCGCCGGCGGCGGGAACACGGCCGTCTTTGCCCCCACCGATGTAACCGACGAGGCCCAGGTGCAGGCCGCCGTCGACGCCGCCGTGGCGCTGGGTCCGCTGCGGATCGTGGTGAACTGCGCCGGTATCGCGACCCCCGGCAAGGTTCTGGGCCGCGACGGCGTCCTGCCGCTGGAGACCTTCAACCGCGTCATCCAGATCAACCTGGTGGGCACTTTCAATGTGGTGCGCCTGGCCGCCGCGGCGATGGCTGCCACGGAGCCTGCGGTCACCGGGCTGGGCGGGGAAGAGCGCGGCGTCATCATCAACACGGCCTCTGTTGCCGCGTTCGACGGACAGATCGGCCAGCCGGCCTATGCCGCATCGAAGGGTGCCGTGGCCGCCATGACCCTGCCGCTGGCCCGGGAACTGGCCCGGTCGCTGATCCGTGTGGTGACCATTGCGCCCGGCATCTTTGAGACGCCCATGATGGCCGGATTGCCGGCAGAGGCCCAGGAATCACTCGGGAAGCAGGTGCCGCATCCGTCCCGGCTCGGCCGGCCCGCCGAGTACGCCAACCTCGCCGCGCACATCATTGACAACGCCATGCTGAACGGCGAAACCATCCGCCTCGACGGTGCCATCCGGATGGGCCCGAAATGACGCCGCTGACCGCCCTCGAAACCCTGCCCACGGCAGACTTCTTCGACTACGAATCCCTGCTCAGCGCTCCGGAACAGCGCAAGCTCAGTGAGTTGCGGGAGTTCCTCGCTGCCGAGATTGCCCCGTACGCGGGGGAGTGGTGGAACAAGGCCGAATTTCCGTCGCACCTCCTGCCGAAGCTCGCCGCGCTGGAGCTCAGCACCCCGGCCCAGCGTGGCTACAGCAACCTGTTCGCGGGGCTGGTGATCGCTGAAATTACCCGCGTGGACACCTCAATCGCCACTTTCTTCCTTGTCCACCACGATCTCTTCGTGGAATCGCTCTACGAATTCGGCTCGGAGGACCAGCGGAGCCGGCTTCTCGACGACGCTTCGAACCTTCGCACCACCGGCGCGTTCGCGCTGACCGAGCCGGAGCACGGCTCCGACGTCGCCGGCGGCATGGAGACCAGGGCCCGCCGGGTGGTCGGAGGGGCGGACGACGGCGGCGACTGCTGGGTGCTCAACGGCGCCAAACGCTGGATCGGCAACGGGACGTTCTGTGACTACATGCTGGTCTGGGCACGCGACGAGGCCGACGGCGCGATCCGTGGCTTCATCGTGGACGCGGGCCTCCCCGGTGTGAGCCGGAGCAAAATCGAGAACAAGATTGCACTGCGGACCGTGCAGAACGCCGACATCCTGTTCGAGGACGTCCGTGTTCCCGAGGCGGACCGCTTTGCCGGCATCAACAGCTTCGCGGATACGAACGCCCTGCTGCGCGGATCGCGGATCAGCGTGGCATGGCAGGCGGTAGGGCAGCAGCTGGCGGCGTTCGACGTCGCCCGGCAGTACGCCGTCGAACGCCGTCAATTCGGGCGCCCGCTCGCGAAGTTCCAGCTCATCCAGCAGCAGCTGGTGTCGATGCTGGGCAATGCCGTGGCGAGCATGGGCATGATGGTGCGGATCGCGCAGCTGCAGGACCTGGGTGCCGCGGACATGGCACAGGTGGCCCTGGCCAAGTCCTACACGAGTGCCAGGATGCGCGAAACGGTGGCAATGGGGCGGTCCGTCCTTGGCGGCAACGGGATCGTCACGGACTACCGGATGGCCAAGATCTTCGCCGACGCTGAAGCGATCTACACCTACGAGGGCTCCTACGAGATCAACACGCTCATCGTGGGCCGCGCCGTGACTGGGGTGTCCGCGATCGCCTGACGCTCAGGGGTTGGGCTGTTTTTCGCCCGCTTCGATCCGGACGTCGAGGCTGTTGTTCTTCACCGGCATCGGGCACGTGCCGTAAGGCGTGAAGGCGCTGGGGTAGTTGATGGCACGGTTGAAATCCAGGATCACCGAGCGGTCAGGCCGGGGCCGGGCCGTAGACAACTTGCGCCACTCGTCGGTGGTGTCCCCGTTGGTCTCGTCGTGGAATGTGACGGTCAGGGCGCCGAGCTTCTCCTCTTCTGCATGGAGCCGGTACTCGTGGTCCTTTCCGGGCAGCCGAAAGACGAGTTCGCCAACACTCCTGTGCACGCCGTCCACCAGCGGGTTGGCCGTGGCGATCGGAACGTCCTCCGGCTCGGGAAACGCCTCGAACCGTGCCTCGACCACCAGGTCCGGGCGATAGTCGAAGGTGGGCACGCCGTCGAACCCGGTGAACACCGGCGACTGTGCATCCCGGGTGCGGATGGCATACTTGTCCGCACGCATGGCCAGTTCCACCACCACCTGCGCGCCGTCCGCGCCACCGAACTGCACCCACATCAGCGACTCCTCATCCGCGAGCCGTGCGGTGACGGTGCCGTCGACGGGCCCGCCGGTCTCCACGAACGTCAGCCCGTCGGCCGCCACTGCGGTGAGAGTCGCCGTCGTGCCGTCCGCTGACCACAGGCCCGGGGCGAGTTCGACGGCGGAGGGCTGGCTTTCCAGCCACTGGAACGACGTGAGCGTGAGCCAGCCGTGCTTCGAAGCGAGGGCGGTGTTGCGGCTGTTCCGGAAGCGGTGCCAGCGTTCCAGCTGGGCATCTGGGGCGGTGCTCATGGTTCCTCCAACGGTGAGTGGCTGCCTGTACAACCTTAAGCGGAGGCACGTCATTCCGCCCTTACCCCGCCCGCCCGGACGACTTCAAGGGCGCGACAGCATCTGAGACATATTCCCGGCTGCAGCACGCTCCGGGTAACATTCCATAGGAACAAGTAACCCGGCTCACAGTATCCAGCGCAGTGTACGAGCCAAGTCCGAACCCTCGAAAGATAGTTTCCATGGCTGACACTGCAATGAATTCCGAAACAGATCTCGCCGCAGAACTCCGTGCGGACGTGCGCCGCGTCTCCACCCTGCTGGGCGAATCGCTGGTCCGCCAGCACGGCCCCGAACTCCTGGATCTCGTGGAGCAGGTGCGCCTGCTGACCAAAGAATCCAAGGAGGCCGCCCGTGGCGGTGCGGATGCCACCGGTCCGTGGAGCGCGCACGACGTCGTTGCCCAGGTCCGCGAGTTGCTCGCCTCCCTGCCGCTTGAGCAGGCGACCGACCTGGTCCGCGCCTTTGCCTTCTACTTCCACCTGGCCAACGCCGCCGAACAGGTCCACCGGGTCCGCGGCCTGCGCACGCGGCAGGAGAAGGACGGCTGGCTCGCCAAGGCCGTCGCCGACATCGCCGGCCAGGCCGGTCCGGCCGTGCTGCAGGAAGTGGTCAACGAACTGGACGTGCGGCCCATCTTCACTGCCCACCCCACCGAGGCCTCCCGCCGTTCGGTGCTGGACAAGATCCGCAAGCTCTCCGATGTGCTGGCCGAACCCACAGCGGAGGGCACCACTGCCCGCCGCCGGCAGGACCGCCAGCTGTCCGAGATGATCGACCAGATGTGGCAGACGGACGAGCTCCGCCAGGTCCGGCCCACCCCGGTGGACGAGGCCCGCAACGCCATCTACTACCTCAACAGCATCCTCACCGACGCCCTGCCCGAGATGCTCACGGACCTGTCCGCACTCCTCGGCGAGCACGGCGTCACCCTGCCTGCCCAGAACGCCCCGATCAGGTTCGGTTCGTGGATCGGCGGCGACCGCGACGGCAACCCCAATGTCACCGCGGCCGTGACCCACGACATCCTCCAGCTGCAGAACCAGAACGCCGTCCGGATCAGCATTGCCATGCTCGACGAGCTCATCTCGATCCTGTCCAACTCCACGGCCCTGGCCGGCGCGGACCAGGCGCTGCTCGATTCGATCGACGCGGACCTCGCGAAGCTGCCCGGCCTGGACCGGCGCATCCTCGAGCTCAACGCCCAGGAGCCCTACCGGCTCAAGCTGACCTGCATTAAGGCCAAGCTCATTAACACGGGCAAGCGGGTGTCGGCAGGGTCGGCGCACCAGCCCGGCCGCGACTACACCTCCACCGAGGAGCTCATCTCCGAGCTGGAGCTGCTGGAACTCTCGCTGCGGAACCACTCGGCGTCGCTCGTCGCGGATGGTGCCCTGGCCCGCGTCCGGCGCGCCATCGCCTCCTTCGGCCTGCACCTGGCCACCCTGGACATCCGCGAGCACGCCGACCACCACCATGACGCCGTCGGGCAGCTCATGGACCGCCTGGGCGGCCCTGGCATCCGGTACGCCGAACTGACGCGCGGCGAGCGTCTTGAGGTGCTGAGCGCGGAACTGGCGTCCCGCCGTCCGCTGTCCGGCCACCCGATTAAGCTCGACGGCGTTGCTGACGGCACGTACGACGTCTTCCGCGAGATCCGGCGCGCCCTGCGCACCTACGGCCCCGACGTCATCGAGACCTACATCATCTCCATGACCCGCGGCGCCGACGACGTCCTTGCCGCTGCCGTCCTGGCACGTGAGGCCGGGCTGGTCAGCCTCTTCGGCGACGCCCCGTACGCAAAGATCGGCTTCGCCCCGCTGCTCGAAACCGTGGAGGAACTGCGGGCCTCCGCGGAGATCGTGGACCAGCTGCTGTCCGATCCCTCCTACCGCGAACTTGTCCGCCTGCGCGGCGATGTCCAGGAAGTCATGCTGGGCTACTCGGACTCCAACAAAGAGTCCGGTGTGATGACCAGCCAGTGGGAGATCCACAAGACCCAGCGCAAGCTCCGCGACATCGCTGCCAAGCACGGCGTCCGCGTCCGCCTCTTCCACGGCCGCGGCGGATCCGTCGGCCGCGGCGGCGGGCCCACGTACGACGCAATCATGGCCCAGCCCAACGGTGTCCTCGAGGGTGAAATCAAGTTCACCGAACAGGGCGAAGTCATCTCGGACAAGTACTCGCTGCCGGAACTGGCCCGCGAGAACCTGGAGCTGTCGCTGGCCGCCGTCATGCAGGGTTCCGCGCTGCACCGCACCCCGCGGACGTCCGATGACCAGCGTGAGCGCTTCGGGCACGTCATGGAGACCATCTCCGACGCCGCCTTTGCCCGTTACCGCAGCCTGATCGACCACCCCGACCTGCCGGCCTACTTCATGGCCTCCACGCCCGTGGAGCAGCTCGGCTCACTCAAGATCGGTTCCCGCCCGTCCAAGCGCCCCGACTCGGGCGCCGGCCTCGGCGGTCTGCGGGCCATCCCGTGGGTGTTCGGCTGGACCCAGTCCCGGCAGATCGTGCCCGGCTGGTTCGGCGTGGGCTCCGGCCTGAAGGCTGCCCGCGAGGCCGGCAACTCAGGCCAGCTCGTGGAGATGATGGAAGGCTGGCACTTCTTCCGCTCGGTGCTCTCCAACGTGGAGATGACGCTTGCCAAGACGGACATGGACATTGCCGGCTACTACGTGGACACCCTGGTTCCCCCGGAACTGCACCACCTCTTCCGCGCCATCCGCGAGGAGTACGAGCTCACGGTCACGGAAATCCAGAACCTCACCGGCGAGAACGTGCTCCTGGACGCCCAGCCCACGCTCAAGCGGTCACTGGAAATCCGAGACCAGTACCTGGACCCCATCAGCTACCTCCAGGTGGAACTCCTGCGCCGTGTGAGGGCCGAAGGGACCAGCATTTCCGGTGCCGAGATCGACGAGCGCCTCCAGCGGGCCATGCTCATCACTGTCAACGGAGTCGCGGCCGGCCTGCGCAACACGGGGTAGCGCAGGGCGTTAAACCACCGACGCTCTCTCACTTCCCGCTGTCTTTTCCCAAACGCTCTCTCACTTCCTGCCGTCTTTTCCCAAACGCTCTCTCACCCGGTGAGAGAGCGTTTGGGTTTTGGGTGCGGAAGGTGGGAGAGCGTTTGGGTTTTTGGTGCGGTAGGTGAGAGAGCGTTTGGGTTTTTGGTGCGGTAGGTGAGAGAGCGTTTGGGGGTCAGGGGTGGTCCCTGTATGCCGCGCCGTAGTGCACTACGATGGTCCGGCGGCGCGTGTCATCGTCGGCATAGGTGACTGTGCTCAGCGGCACCCCGTAGAGGTCGGATAGCGCCGAGTCCGTGAGCAGCTCCGAAGCCTGACCGGTCCGGGCGCCGCTGCGGCCCAGGAGGACCACGCGGTCTGCGAGCTGCAGGGCATGGTCGGGGTGGTGGGTGCTGAGCAGCAGGGCCATTCCGCCGGCCATCAGTTCGCGCAGGAGGGTCAGGACCCGGACCTGATTTTTCAGGTCAAGGCCCGTAGCGGGCTCGTCCAGCACCAGGACGGGGGAGCCGGATGCGATGGCCCGCGCGATGAGAATCAGCTGTTGCTCGCCGCCGCTTAGGGTGGGGAACAACCGGTCCCGCAGGCCGCCGGCGCCCACGCGTTCCATCGCCTCCGCGGCAGCTGCCCGGTCCGCAGACCCCGGTGTCCGGAAGACACCTACATGCCTCGCCCGTCCCATCAGAACCATGTCCAGCGCGCGGTAGGCGAAGGCGCTGCCGTGGGCCTGCGGCACGTATCCGGCGCTTTCGGTGCGGCGGACCGTTCCCTCCGCCGGTGCGAGCAGGCCGGCGGCACAGCGCACCAGGGTGGTCTTGCCGCTGCCGTTGGGTCCGAGCACTGCGGTGGCCGTGCCGGCCGGCACCCGGAAACTGACGTTCCGGAACAGCCACTCCTTCGCCGTGTAGCCGAAGCCCACCCGCTCCAGTTCAAGCACTGTCCCAGATCCTTTCCCGGTTCCGGCGCAGAAGCAGGAAGAAGGCGGGCGCGCCAATCAGGGCGGTGAGCACTCCCAGCGGAATCTCGCCGGCAGTCGCGGTCCGGGCAAGGGTGTCGACCAGGACGATGTAGGCCCCGCCCAGCAGGAAGGACACGGGCAGCAGCACCCTGTGGTCCGGTCCCACCCACATCCGGGCAAGGTGCGGAACCACCAGGCCCACCCAGCTCACCACACCGCTGACAGCAACCGCCCCGGCCACGATCAGGGCCACCGCAACCAGCACAACCCAGCGCAGCGGACCGGGCTGTACCCCGAGGGCGGCGGCGTCGTCGTCGCCCAGTGAAAGCACGTTGATGCGCCAGCGCAATAGCAGGAGTATCGCGGCGCCACCCAGGACGGGGACCAGCGCCACCAGGACCTTCGTGAACGTGGCTGTGGCGACGCTGCCAAGCAGCCAGAAGACGATGGCCGGCAGGGTGGTGTTGGGGTCCGCGATGTACGTGACCAAAGCGACCAGGGCGGAGAAGAACGAACCCGTGACCACCCCGCCGAGCACGATCATCAGCATCGGGGTTCCTGCCCGGCCCGAGGTGATCAGGAACAGCGTGGCGAGGGCAACCAGGCCAAAAACGAAGGAACCGGCGACCAGCAGGAACGTGCCCAGGCCGAGCAGCAAAGCCAGGGAACCGCCGAAGGACGCGCCGGCGGAAACCCCGATGATTTCGGGGCTGACCAGCGGATTGCGGAAGATGGCCTGCAGGGCCGCGCCGCCGATCGCCAGGCCGCCGCCCACCAGCAGGGCGAGCAGGATCCGCGGCATCCGGACGAGCAGAACGACATTCTGCTCCGTGCCGCTTGCCTCGGTGGGGAACGGAACGAGCTGGGCCCCGAGGATCTGGACGACATGCCACACCGGCACGTTGTACCGGCCGACTGCCAGTGCCAGCAGTCCTGCGGCTGCCAGGAAAACGGCGGTAAGGGCGATGGGCCCGAAGATAGCAGGTTCGCGGCGCCGGTCGAGGGGACCCCGGCCCGATGCCTTCCGGTCAGCCCGCAGGCGGCGGCTGTTCAGGCCCCTGCGGTTAAGGCGCGGAGTCCTCGCTTCATCCAGCATTGAACTGTTGGTAGTGGGCGGACCCGCAGTTTGCCTCAGTCCAGAGAATCTTGTCCAGCTCCTTTGCCGTCAGCTCATGGTTGTAGAGGAACCGGAAGTATTCGGTGGCTTTGCCACGCAGCCCCGACTGCTGCCGAGGGAAGGCGATGTCGGACAGCCAATGCCACATCAGCGGCGACTCCTGGCCGGGCGGGTCCCAGCGGTAGCCGCCGAGCGGCACCTTGTACACACGGCGGGAGCGCACCGCCGAAACGTCCTTCCACACGGGATCGGAGTAGATGTCCTGGGGCATGGCCGCATCGAAGTTGCCCAGCAGGATCACCTCGGGATCCCAGCGCAGGACCTGCTCGACGTCGAGACCCACCATGCCGGACCCCGGCAGGGGATCGGTGCCGGTGGCCGGGTTGGTGGCCCCGACGAGCTTGATGTAGAAGTCGTTGTAGCTGTTGGCTGCAGCAACCTTCAGGCCGCCGGTGAAGCGGTTGAAGTAGAGAACGCTGGGGCCCTTGGTGCCGCGGCCGGCTGCCAGAGATTTGATCTCCGCCAGTTCCTGGTCGCTGCGGGCCTTGATTTCGGTGGCGCGTTCCGGTTTGCCGAGCATCGCGGCGAACAAGGTCACCCAGGCGTCCACATCCTCCTGCCTGCCCGTGTTTTTCAGGCCGATCACCTGCAGGCCGGCCTTCTCCAGCGGTTCGACGAGTTGTTCATCCGACCACTGGATGACGACGTCGGGGTTCAGGGCGCGCACGCTCTCAACGTTCGCCGTGAAGTCCTGGGTGGCGATTTCATGCGGCAGGTCCAGGGTGCGGGGAAACATGGTGCCCATGATGCCGTCGCGCATCGCCACCCACGACACATTGTGCATGGCGGCGAGATGGTCGGCGCTTCGGTCCACGGCCACGAGCAGCGATGCGGAGGGCATGGGGATGGTCACCACGCGGGTGACGGGCTGGGCGAACGTGAGGGTCTTGCCGCGCTGGTCGGTGACGCTGATGTTTTCCGCGCCGGCTTGGGTGCCGCTGCCGGAAGGGGACGACGGCGGTGCGGAGCCGGATGCGCCGCATCCCGCCAGTAGGGCTGCTGAACCTCCCGCCACAAACACCTGAAGGGCCGTGCGTCGGTTCAGATCGGCGACTCCCATGTCTGACCCCCTGAGCTCGGTTCTTCACAGCATCCGCTCGAACCGCATGGCTGTCAACGCTGCCCATCGCAGGCTTCCCATTCGCCGCTAGCCGGGTTTCGGGCTGTCCGGTACTTGCCTGCCACTTGTCGGTGACAGGGGCCGGTGTTACTTTCAGAGGACCCTTGCAGAAGGTGGCCAGCTGATGGTTATCGACGGTGCCCAATTGTTTGTCCGCTATGCCTACCCGCCGAATTCGCGCGGCAGCTGCGGGCCCCCGGACAGCGACGCACTCCTTCACTACGGCCAGTCTGGCGTGACCGACGAGGGCCTGCGCGAATTGGCCAAGGGCTTCGCGGGGGCGTGGCCTTACCTGGAATTGATCGCCGGCTCCCATGGCATACCGGACCCGCTGGACGCCCGCGTCGTCGAGGCGTATTGGGTGGGCAACAGCCTGCTGGACTCCGTGGGCATCACCAACATCGGCAACTCCATGGAAGACCGCTTCCGTGCACGCACGGGCAGGCAGTTCCCGCACCTTGTGGAAGGCGTTCTGGCCGGCGGAGTACCGCACCACAGTTTCCATGTCTTCGAGATCTACCCGTGGCTGGGTCTGCTCCGCGATGACCGCCGGTACGCCACAGCGTTGCACGTGCTGGACCGGTGCCGGATCCGGTGGGGTGAGGTGCTGGCTGTCACCGGCGACGACGCAGTAGTGCGTACCTGGCCGCTGTCATGGGATGGAACGACGCTGGAGGTGGGCGGCCCGGAGGTGGAGTCGGCCAAGTATGCCGTAAACGGCACCGGCTTCGTGGCGGGCCTCGCGGCAGGGGACGTGGTGTCACTCCACTGGGATTGGGTGTGCGACCGCCTCAGCCCGCATCAGCTGCAGCAGTTGAAGTACTTCACAGCCCGCCACCTCAAGATTGCGAACAGCGGCGTGGAGCACCGCGGCGCAGCAATAGCGTTGGAGCGGTAGAACTGCCTGAGCGTTGCGGATAGCACTGCGCCCGGCGTACAGCGCCCTGCGGCGGCAACCGGACGTAGGCATGGTCCGGACGTAGACATGGTCCTGGCGGCAGATGCTGAAAGCTATGGTGAGTGCGGCGCCGCGCCGTCCGTATCCTCTGGAGGCTTCACGCCGGTGGATCCGCGCGGAGACGACGCGCCGGTGGGACGCTCAGCCGGAGATTCGTCGGTGCCCGTGTGTTCGCGCCCGGCCTCCGTGCCCTCCTGTTTGACCACGTCCTCACCCCGACGGGTGGTGCTCTCGCCGACACCCCGCGGTGGGGGAGCCGCGTCCTCGGGGGTTTCATCAGAGCCAGGGTGTGCCGGCTCCTTCAGCGGCGGTTCGCTGCCGAACGCGCGCGCCGTGCCCGGGGCTGTCCCTTCGGCCGGCTCGGTCGGAGTGGGTTCATCCGTGGGTGACATCTTGCTCTCCTCGCTGTATTTGTGTTCGTCAGCCGCCTCCGGCTGTCCTGACCGGTTTCTAGCGGGTATCACCTTCGGGTTCTCTGGGGCGGCCCATCAGTTCCAGGCCGGTCATTGCCCGTTCGGCGCCTGCGTCGTCGACCCGCTCCAGGGCGAAACCCATGTGGATGAGAACCCAGCTGCCCGGCGCCAGCGGGCCGTCGTCGAGAAGTCCGATATTGATTTTCCGCCGCACACCGGCCACATCAACGAGGGCGAGCTGACCGCCGTAGCCCTCAACGAGCTCAATGACCTGGCCTGGTATTCCGAGACACATGACCGCTACCGCCTTAGGTTCTGATGGAAGAGTGCCGGACACTGTGCCGGGCAACGAGCGAGCCGACGGCTTCCACCGCCCGCGGAACGGCGGCCGCAACCGTGGCGGAGAGGCCGAGGCCTTCTGTCACGTCCGCGGGAACGCAGCCCACCACATAGGTGAGGGGCAGCTCTCCGCCGAGGGACCGGAGGCGGCCAAGGACGGCTACCGGGTCCATGCCATGCGGGTCGAGGGAAGCGGCGCCGTCCAGATCCTCGCTACGTACATGCAGAACCCGGATGCTTCCCGGGGCTGACTCCGCAGGCGGTTCGCGTGCCGCTGACGGGTCCGGGTCCGCCGGTCCCGCTGCGTGCAGGTGCCCGTCCGGCGGCACCGCATCCACGAGCACCAAAACGTCCACGCCGCCCAGCAGATCGTAGGCCAGATGCATGCCCCGAATGCCGTAGTCAACCACCGTTACGCCCGGCATCGGCAGGGCTACCTCCGCGGCCAGCCTCCGTGCGACCTCCGGACCGAACCCGTCGTCACGCAGGAAGATATTGCCCACTCCGGCCACGAGGACACGGACCGCGGGCTCCCCGGGCCCGGGGGAGATGGTGGGGGGCTGGATGCCGGACGTCACATCCGGCGCACCTTCATGTAGCGCTGGATGTCCGGGACGGAGCGAAGCCCCACGTAAACAGCGCCGAGGGCCACCGCCGCGAGAACCCAAACGGTGGCCATTCCTACAATCCTCATCGCGGGCCTTCCTTTCCATCCTGATCCTGAAACCGGGGACTTGTTCCGGGCGGCATAGGTTCCAACGGTTCAAGTTCTTCCGGCGCGTAGTAGAAGGACCTGCCGTAACCCTCGTGGAGGTCCGCAGCCGGGTCCTGCTCGAGCACCAAGCCAACGTGGGTGCTGCCATCGACGTCGAAGTGGACGCTCGTAACGCGCCCCGTTTGCCCGACAAAAAACAGATCCTGGGCGTCCGCCCGCCGGGTGGGATTCACCCTGACCCGGCTGCCGCGCGACACCGGGACCCCGTTGATCAGGACCGCGTCTTTGTCCGGCTGGACACTGGCGTCCGCCTCGGGGTCCCACCACGGTCTATCACCGGCGGTCTCATCGCCGGGTGTGGCGTAAAGCGGCGGCCCGTCCGACGGCGGAGGGCCCTCCGGCGCAGGGCCCGGGTCACCCAGCGCACGGGGATTGCGCAGGATGCCGTGCAGTTGCTGCAGTTCCTCGGCGGACATCGCTTCGCAGCGGTCGATGATCGCCCCCGCACGCGGATCCGTGGCACGGGCTTCCGCTTTTTCCTCCTCCGTCAGGGTCAGCACCCGCAGCGTGAGGATCTCGTCGATCTCAGTGGAGTCATACAGTGCCACCGAACTTTCCGGCGCTACCGCAGGATGGTCATAGAGAATGATGGGGGAAACAAGAAGTACGTCCGTCTGGCCTTCCGGACCGGCCAGCACAGGCCAGCAGCGATGCTGGGAGCACGCCGAGGCGGCATCCTGTGCGTCCTGGGGCGGCTCGAGCAGGGAGAGGAAATCTCCGTCCCTCAGGTCCAGCAGCAAGTGGGTGCCGATGAACGATGTGGAGATGGCGCTGTGACTGTTGCCCCGCCCGCGGACGTCCGATGCTGCGAAGTCCGTGGCCGTGTTCGCCGCCGACACCCGAAGCCGCACCAGCCGGCCGGTGACGGCGGTGGTTTCGAGCCTGACTTCACCCCGGAGTTCCCGGCGGCGGCGTACCAGCCGCCCGGCGGACTGCCCCGTCAGCCGTCCCCTGCCGTCGGTAAGTTCCTCGATGTCCTGGCCTGCCGGGACCTCCACCGGCACGATCAGCGGCGAGCCGGCCCCCGTCAGCTGCGAGAGCGGAAAGGGCCCCAGGGTTATGTCCTGTTCCACTGCCTCATCCCAGCTGATCCAGTGAGCGGTACCGATGGTGAGCTCATCCACCGGACTGAACCCGCCGCCGTCGTCCGCTTTTTCCGCGGTGCGCGTCTGAAGCTGCAGGAAGCGCAGATGCACTTCCACTTCGGCCTGCGGCCCGCGGCTCAGCAGGCAGTCGGCGTACATGCCGGGTTCTTCCCCGGCGCCCGAGTCCGCCGCACCTGGAGGGCCGAGGATGCCAAACTGCCAGCGCGCCTGGTTCTTCTGCGACGAGGCGCGGTAGGGGTACAACAGGTAACCCTCGTAAAGGACGGCATCCGCCACCGCCCTGGCAAGGCTCAGACTCATGTTCATGGGACCAGGCTTCCTGCCACACCGTCTCCGGCCGCGCCGTCGCCCGGCACCCGGGCGGCTGCAGTAGCCAGCAGGCTTTCGACGGCGGCATCCCACGATGTGAGGCCGCGTGCGGACTTGTACTGCGCCAGGGCGGCCAGCACGTCCCTGTCCAGCCGGACCCAGCCTGCATTCGGGAAATACTGGTCCATCAGCCGGCGCCAGGCATCCACAGGCAGCCGGTAGGAAGCCTCGAGGTCCCAGGGCACCTGTTCTACGCCGAACCCCGTCTGCCCCTTGGTGAAGACGGTGCCGGAGAACAGCAGCTCCAGCGGAATTTCGCCCTCGCGGAGGGCATGCAGGTACTTGGCCGCGGCAACGTCGAAGTCAAAGGTGCAGGGCAGCGGCAGATCGAATTCGGTGCTGCCCGTGAAGCCCTGCACCATGGTGCTGCATTGCATCCAGAGGAAGGACTTGAGGGTTGTGGGCCACCGGCCGCGGCCGCCGAAAAGGTCGAGCAGCCCTTGCTCTTCTTCGTCCGCGTACCCGCGGCGCTGCGGCAGAATGCGGACCTGGCACCGCAGGGCGATGGCGTGAACGGCGGCCCCGGTGGCCTCGGTCAGCCGCAGCCGGGCTGTAAGTTGAGGTGCCGCGGCATACGGCTCGGGCCGGATATCAACGACGGCGAACGTCAGCCCGGTCACGGGAGGCCTCCGGGCACGGGTTTGCTGCGGCTGCTGATCCGGCTGAAGAACGCGGCGAGCTGATCACGGGCCTCCTGGCCGCCGTCGAAACCCCGCCAGAGGCGGCGGAGCTGGCCGACCAGTTCGTAGCATGCGTCGACGGGGACAAGGTGGCAGTCTGCCTGCGGGTGCGCGGGCCCGGGACCGCGGATCAGGAGGGCTTCGGTGTCCGGGGCGGCCAGGGACAGCGCGGGATTGCGCGCCAGCACGGCGCCCCAGGCGTCCAACGGCAGCTCCGATTCGGTGGCCCCGGCGGGCCCGGGGTAGAAGGCGACGGTCCGGTCAAGCCTGGAGCTGCGGAAGAAGAAGGCCAGGCCCACCGGAATTTCCAGCTCATCCCACTGGCCCGGGCCCAGCTCGAAGTCGGGAAAGGAGAAGTATCTGTCCGGTACCGAGCGGTAGCGGAGGTGGGCGTTGCTGTCGGTGAAGAGGAGATAGCAGGGGCGGCAGGTGCACATCATGGCGTGGCTCTCGAGGTCCACCACGTGCTGGTGCGCGTCCGCGATGGGCTCACCGCACATCTCGCAGCGTTCACCGGGCGGGCGTGCAGGACGGCTGGCGGAGATCCTGCGGAGCAGGGCCACCGGCAGGCCGCCCGAACTGCCAGCGCCGACAGGCCGGGTCAGCCGCCCGGTCCCCATCTCAGCCGCCCTGCCCGGAGGCAACGGGTTCGGCGGCGACCTGCCCCGAGACGACCTGCCCGGAGGTGGCGGGTCCGGAAGTGGCCGGTACAGCGACGGACATCACGCCGCCCCGGACCAGCAGGGGCAACGGCTCCAGGTGCAGGCTCTTGTCCTCGAGGCACGCACCGGCCTGCCTGACATCGAAATGGCCGCGGCAGGTCGGGCAGCGCAGCAAACCTCCGCCAACTGGCGCCGCGAGGGCACGCTGCAGCGCCGCTCCCGCCATCGAACCGGTGCAGCGCGGGCAATAGTCGCGGTAGGCGTACACGTCCTGGCCGGTCCGGCAGGCCAGCACCGGGTAGCCGCCGACCAGGAAGCCCGCAACGTCGCCGGGTTCCAGCCCGGCGATCTCGGGGACAGGTTCCCAGGAACCGCCGGGAAGGTCCCGCCAGCCATGCCCGGCTGTTGCCTCCGCGGGATGGTTCATCCGCACCAGCAGCGCATCCACCGGGATCAACGCAGGCGTGGCAGCCTGCTTCTCCTGCTCGACGACCTCGATGGCCGTCACCTCCGGCGCGGCGGATTCAATCGCCTCCTCGACGGCGAACTTGAGCGTGACGGACGACGACGGGCAGCCCTGGCAGGTGCCGAGCAGCTTCAGCCGCACCACGCCCTCCGGGCTGATATCCATCAGTTCGACGTCACCGCCATGGGACCCAAGATACGGCCGGACGCTGTCCAGCGCCGCGGCTACACGGGCTTCCATGGACTGCGGATGCAGCCCGTGGATCACCAGCAGGCTGGACACGAGGTCGTCGGATGTCAGCGCCGCGAGCGTGCCGTCGTCGAGTTTTCCTCGTTCGTCGAGGATTTCCAGCATCCGTTCCAGACCCGAGCCGTACAGGTCCGTCACCTCGCGGACCAGGTCCTCGGCGCGCTCGCGGGCCACCGCGCCGCCGGCGCCGAGGGCGTCGAGGAGGGTGCCGATCCGGTCGCCCGTCTGCCGCGGCCGGTCCCCGCCGTGCATGGCCGTTACTCGCCGGTCAGGGTCTGGGTGGGGGAGTGCATCGTCTCAAGTGTTTGGCCGTTGCCCAGATACATGTGGACGCCGCAGGGAAGGCACGGGTCAAAGCTGCGGACGGTGCGCATGATGTCGATGCCTTTGAAGTGTTCCCGGTCGTTCTCCTCGAAGATCGGCTGACCCTGCACGGCATCCTCGTAAGGGCCGGACACGCCCGCCGAGTCTGTGGGGCTGGCGTTCCACGGCGTGGGCGGGTAGGGATGGTAGTTGGCGATCTTGCCGTCGCGGATCACCATGTGGTGCGACAGGACGCCGCGCACAGCCTCGGTGAAGCCGCAGCTGATTGCTTCGTCCGGGACCTCGAAGGTTTCCCAGGTCTTGGTGTGGCCGGCGCGGATTTCTTCCAGTGCCTTTTCCGCGAAGTGCAGCGCGGCTGCGGCGGCATACGCCTGGAAGTAGGTGCGGGCCCGGTTGCGCTCCAGCGTGTTGCTCCACTGCGGGATGTTCCACTCGAAGGAAACGGGACCCTTCAGCGCGGTCTTGGGCAGGTTGATCTGGACGCTCGTGCCGGTGGACTTGATGTAGCCGATGTCCACCAGCCCGGCCAGCGCCGTTGCCCAGAGGCGCGCCAGCGGCCCGCCGCCGGTGTCCAGCGCCAGGTTGTTCTGGCCGTCAAACCAGCGCGGGGACATGACCCAACTGTACTTTTCCTCGAGGTCCCGCTTCTGCGGCCGCGGATTGGTGTGCTGGTTCCAGGGATGCCGCCGGTCCACCGGGTTGCCCAGTGGATCGTGGGTCACGAACATCTCCTGGTCTTCCCAGTCCTCGTAGTAGGAGGAGCCAAGCATGATCCGGATGCCCAGGTTGATCCGCACCAGGTCCGTGGTGACCAGGTTGCCGTCCACCACGACGCCCGGGGTGACGAACATCTTCCGGCCCCACTCGGTCATGTCCTTGTACTCGAAATTGCAGTAGTCGGGGTCCTGGAGCGAGCCCCAGCAGCCCAGCAGCGTGCGCCGCAGCCCCACCTGTTCGTACCCCGGCAGCGCCTCGTAGAAGAAGTCGAAAAGGTCGTCATGCATGGGGACGACTTTCTTCATGAACTCCACGTACCGCATGAGCCGCGTGATGTAGTCCGTCATCAGCTGGATGGTGGCAACTGTACCCACGCCGCCCGGGTAGAGCGTGGAAGGGTGCACGTGGCGCCCCTCCATGAGGCAGAACATTTCGCGGGTTGCCCGGCTGACCTGCAGCGCCTCCCGGTAGAACTCGCCGGTGAAGGGGTTCAGCGAGCGCATGATGTCGGCGATGGTCCGGTAGCCGTGCTCGCCCTCGTGCGGTGCCCGGGTGTTTTCCGCCTTGGCCAGGACGCCGGGGTTGGTCTCGGACACCATCTTTTCGCAGTAGTCCACGCCCACCAGGTTTTCCTGGAAGATGTTGTGGTCGAACATGTACTCAGCCGCTTCGCCCAGGTTCACTATCCACTCACCCAGGTTTGGCGGCTTCACCCCGTACGCCATGTTCTGCGCATAGCAGGAACAGGTGGCGTGGTTGTCCCCGCAAATTCCGCAGATGCGGCTGGTGATGAAATGGGCGTCCCGGGGGTCCTTGCCCTTCATGAAGATGGAGTAGCCCCGGAAGATCGAGGACGTGCTCTTGCACTCAACCACCTGGTTGTTCGCGAAATCGATCTTGGTGTAGATGCCGAGGCTGCCGACGATCCTCGTGATCGGGTCCCAGGCCATCTCCACCAGGTTGTTGTTGTTGTTGTCCGCGCCGCTCCGGGAAGGCATTGGAATTGTGGAGGTCATTTTTCTCGCCTGTCTGGAAGTGGGTGGTTACCAGGTGCGCTGCGCGCCGGTAAGGAGCTCGCGTCCGGGCCGGCGCCATTTCGGCTCCTGGTCCAGGGTGTGGGTGGTGATGCCGCGCAATGCCCGGATGGCGGATCCGTAAGGCCGGATGGTGTTGGTGGAGAGTTTTCCGCCCGGAGGCTCGTCCATGAAAGGCATGAACTTGTCCGGGAAGCCGGGCATAGTGCAGCCGATGCAGATGCCGCCGACGTTCGGGCAGCCGCCGATGCCGTTCATCCAGCCCCGCTTGGGTACGTTGCACTTGACCACGGGGCCCCAGCAGCCGAGTTTGACGATGCACTTGGGGGAGCCGTATTCGGTGGCGAAGTCGCCCTGCTCGTAGTACCCGGCACGGTCGCAGCCCTCGTGGACTGTCTTGCCGAACAGCCAGGTGGGCCGGAGCGCGTCGTCCAGCGGAATCATCGGTGCCTGGCCAGTGGCCTGGTACAGCAGGTAAGTCACGGTCTCGGAGAGATTGTCCGGCTGGATCGGGCAGCCCGGGACGCAGACAATCGGGATGCCTGCCTTGGACTTCCAGTCATATCCGAGGTAGTCCGGAACTCCCATGGCGCCTGTTGGGTTCCCCGCCATCGCGTGGATCCCGCCGTACGTGGCGCACGTGCCGGCCGCAATGATTGCGGTGGCTTTCGGCGCCAGGCGGTCCAGCCATTCGCTCGTGGTGATGGGCTGGCCCGTCTCGAGATCGTTGCCGAACCCGCACCAGTAGCCGCCGGGGTCGTGGAGTTTTTCATTGGGGATGGACCCCTCGACCACCAGGACGAACGGTTCCAGTTCCCCGCGGTCCGCCTTGCGGAACCACTCCAGGAAGTCGTCGGCTCCTTCCTGGGGTCCGCACTCGAAGTCGATCAGGGGCCAGTGCATGGCAATCCGTGGCAGACCGGGCAGGGCGCCGAGGGCGATCTCTTCGACGCTGGGCTGTGTGGCCGCAGTCAAGGCGACTGAATCGCCGTCGCAGCTAAGTCCGGCGTTGATCCACAGCACGTGGATAAGGGCTTCTTCGGCCTTGATGGATGCTTCGGTAGGCATCGGTGCCTCTTTCGGTGGCCCGTGAGGGCTCAATGTGCGTCTGTCAGAGATTCAGTCAAGGGGTCTGACCGGGATGTCGAACCGTCCAACCAGCCGTACCAGGCAGCCAGGCCTTCGCCGGTGGCGGCCGAGACGATCAGGAATTCGGCCCGCGGGTTGACCTGCCGGATGCGGCGCAGGCACTCGTCGACGTCGAAATCGACATAGGGGAGCAGGTCCGACTTGTTGACGATCACGAGGTCGGCTGCCATGAACATGTGCGGGTATTTCTGCGGTTTGTCATCACCTTCCGTTACCGAAACGACCACGACCTTGGCAGTTTCGCCAAGGTCGAAAAGAGCTGGGCAAACGAGGTTGCCCACGTTTTCAATGAAGACTGTGGAGCCGGTTTCCGGGTCCAGGGCGTCCAGTCCGCGCCGGAGCATGTCGGCATCGAGATGGCAGCCGGCCCCGGTGTTGATCTGGATGACCGGACGGCCCACTGCGCGGATCCGGTCAGCATCCAGGGACGTTTCCTGGTCCCCTTCAATGACGCCGGCCTGCAAGTGCTCGCCCAGGTCGGTGAGCGTGCGGACCAGGAGCGTGGTCTTGCCGGCGCCGGGCGAACTCATGACGTTGAAGGCCCGGATTCCGCGGCCGGCAAGCCAGCCGCGGTTCCTTGCCGCCAGCAGGTCATTCTTGGCCAGCAGGTTCTGTTCGAGTGAGATGGTCTCAGGGTGGCGGAGGGCATGCTGATGGCCGGCGTGTTCGTGTTCGTGCTCGTGCTCGCGTTCGTGCTCGTGGCTGTGCCCGTGCTGATGCGGATGCTCATGCCCGTGGGTGTGGTGGGGTTCCTCGAGGGTTGAGACCCTGGTGTTCGCCTCATCGCCGCAGCCGCATGTTGTACACATCTATTACGCCACCTCCACAGACAGCACCATGAGTTCGCGGCCACTGAGAACTTCGACGTCCGCACTTCCGCAGGGGCAAAGCAGGATCAGGTCGGCAAGTTCGAATTTTTGGGCGCAGGTCCGGCAGCGGGCCAGGCCCTGAGGTTCATCGATCTGGAGCCGGGCGCCGGCCAGGGGCGTGCCGGCGGAAACAATGTCAAAGCAGAACCGCATGGCGTCCGGAAGCACGCCGGACAAAGGTCCAATTCGAAGGTTGACGCCGGTTACTGTCCGTTCCCCGGTGCGGTCCAGAACGGTGTCAACAAGGCTCTGCGTGATAGAGAGTTCGTGCATGGCGGCACTCCTTCCTGCCAAGATAGGCTCGCCGCGGATAAAGCGCAACCATCCAAAATGACTCCGGCGTATACTTCCGCTACATAGCGAAGTCATCCCAGCAGTCTGCATCGCATGTGGAACCCGAGGCTCGAACCATGAAGCAAACGGTGGCTGCGCGCTCGGCCCGCAGACGCGGCGGCCGCCGCGACCTGACGGGCCGGGAGTGGGCGTCGATCGGCGGCATGACGGCGTTCGTCGTGCTGCTGCACATCCTGGGCTGGGGCGTGCTGGCGGGTGTGGCGGCGCCGGAAAACGTCCAGTCTGGATCCGCCGGGGCGTTCGGCATTGGCCTCGGAGTTGCGGCCTACACCCTCGGCCTGCGCCACGCTTTCGACGCTGACCACATTGCGGCGATCGACAACATCACCCGCAAGCTCTGCGGCGAGGGCAGGCGCAGGATGTCTGTCGGATTCTGGTTTTCCCTAGGGCACTCGAGCGTGGTGTTCGGCATGTGCGCCCTGCTCGCGGCGGGCATCCGCAGCCTGACGGACCGGAGCGCGGCCGAAGCCACCGAAATCCACTCGGCACTTGGACTGATCGGCACCACCGTCTCGGGCCTGTTCCTTTATTGCATTGGCATCCTGAACCTCGGTGTCCTGCTGGGCATCCTTAAGTCCGTCCGGCGCATGCGCCACGGCGAAGACGGTGAAACCGAAGCGCAGGAGGTGTCCGGCGGCGGCCTGTTAATCCGGGTATTTGGCCGGGCGACACGGTTGATTACGCGCTCCTGGCAGGTGTACGGAGTGGGGCTGCTGTTCGGGTTGGGGTTCGACACCGCCACAGAGGTCAGCCTCCTGATTCTCGCCGGCGGAGCGGCGGCTTCCACCCTTCCCTGGTATGCGATTCTGACGCTGCCCGTGCTGTTTGCCGCCGGCATGAGCCTGCTGGACTCCATCGACGGCTGCTTCATGAACTTCGCCTATGGCTGGGCGCTGTCCAGGCCCGTCCGCAGGATCTATTACAACATCGTCATCACGGGACTTTCCGTCGCCGTCGCACTGGGCATCGGCTCCATCGAACTCATTTCCATCTTCGTGGAAAAGGCCGGGATAAGTTCGGGGCCGCTGGCTGCCATCGGCGGGCTCGACCTCAACTCGGTGGGATACACGGTCGTCGCTTTGTTCGTCTCGACCTGGATCCTTGCGCTGGGAGTCTGGCGCTTCGGCCACATCGAGGAGCGGTGGGCGAGTCCCGTCAGGAACGGTGACGCCGGCCAACGCAGCTAGCGGGCGGCGGCGCCAGCCCCCGGCAGGTGTCCACGGGAGTTACCTGCCAGTTCGCGCTGACGCTAGGGTGGATCCCATGCCGTCGTTCCAGACCAGACTCAAGATCACCGGGCTGAAGCCGGGCAACCCTCCCGAGGCCGTCATGGCCGCCGCTGTGGAGGCCCTGGGCACCCGCCATCACGTGGAATCGAATCAGCTTGACCTCGCGGGCGGCGTGCCGCAACTGAACCTTCGCTTCCTCGTGGAGGCCACCGAATACAGCGGTGAGAACAGCCAGGCGCTGGAATCGGCAGCAATGATGCGCGACGCCGTCGAACGCGTTGCGGTGACTGGCTCGCTTTCGGTGCTCCGCCGCAGCCGCGGCCGGTGGGCGCCCGTCTGACCGTAGCGGCCCCTGCCGTTTAGGGGGCAGGCTCTGCCGGACCGCCCGGTTCGTCCACCGGGGACCGGCTGCCGCGGCGCCGGGTGGCGATAATCCCGACGACGGCGCCGATCACCAGGCCTGCGGCCACCCCGATGAGCGAACTTGCCCAGAAGGGAAGCCCAGTGGTGGAACCGGTGAAGTAGCCGAGTCCCACGAGCCAGGTGGCCCAGAGCACCGCGCCCAGCCCGGCGCAGAGGCTGAAGCCGCGCGTCGAGACGTCTGCGATCCCGGCGGCAGCGGACGTCGCGAGCCGTCCGCCGGGAATGAACCGGGCACCGATGATGGTGCCGTACGTCGAGGATCGGCCCGCTTTGGCAATGGCTTCGTGGATGCCGTGGTGTATTTTCCGGCCCCACCGCCAGTGGTCCAGGACATGGCTCAGCCGGCGTTTGAAGAGCTGGAACACCACCACGTCGCCCACCCAGGAGGCTGCAGCAGCCAGCAGGCCGATCACGAACAGGTTGGCGCGGCCCTCGGCGGAGAGTGCGCCGCCGGTGATCAGGACCATCTCGGACGGGATTGGCGGGAAGATGGCGTCGCCGAGTACCGCCGGAATGATCCAGAAGTAGATCGCGGCTCCCCAGGTGTCCGCGTTGCCGAAGTCCATTGGCACAAGGTACCGCACTTGCGCGTCAGAACTTGCGCGTCAGGCCCACGGAGTGACGAGGATGCGCTTGAAAAGAGCGTTGTAGTTGTAGCCGGACGTGCCGTTGGTCATGATCACCGCGCCGAGGTTCCGGCCGGGTAGAGGCGCATGACATTCCAGAACCCGATGCCCGTGCCGAAGTGTTCGACGTAGTTCGCACCGCTGCCGGTTGCGGGTTTCCGGAACCAGCCCTGGCCGTGCCGGAAACGGTTGCCCTGGACGGTGAGCCTGCGCATCGTTTGTGCGGTGGCCTCCCGGAGAATCCGGTGCCGACCGTGCATGCCGTCGTTGAGGTGAAGCTGGACGAACGCGGCGGCATCGGTCACAGGTCCCACCAGGCCCCCATAGCCGGCGCCGTCCACCAGGAAGGGATTCAGCGCGGTCTGGGAACCCTGCCGCGGCCCGGCAATGCCTTCCGGAAGGACCGCGGAAAGAAGCGGGGTGGCGGTCCGCGGAACCCTCACGTAGCCCGTGGCCGCGGGCCGCCCAGGTGCATAGGCAAACCCGGTGGCGGCCATTCCCAGCGGGTCCAGGACTGACCGCCGGACGTAGCTGCCAAAGGGCTCACCGGTGACCCGCCGGATGATTTCCGCCACCACCAGATACCCGACGTTCGAATATCTGCCGGCCTTGCCCACGGGATACCTGAACGGTCGGCGCATCCCCAGGATTCTCCGGAGCATTTCCCCTTGGTCCGGGCCGGGCTCCCCGGCCCGATGGATCCATTTGAGCGGCAGCGGGTTGCCCAAGCCCGACGAATGCGTGAGGAGGTGCTGAACCGTGGGCTGCCGGTCACCCGGTGCCCGGACAAGGTCGACGTACTCGCTGACGGGAGCGTCGAGGTCCAGCCGCCCCTCGTCTGCGAGCTTCAACGCTGCGGTTGCGGTCACCGGCTTGGTCATGGAAAACCAGAGATACGCGGTATCGGCCGTAGCCGGCGTGCCGCGGCCAAGATCGGCGAATCCGAGTGCGTCCGTATGCACCAGGCCGCTCCGGGAGACTACCGCGAGCGACATCCCGGGAACGTGCGCACGGGTCATGAGCTCCCGCATCTCCGCCCGGATGGCGTCCCGGCGGTCATCCCCGGTGGATTCAGGCGCGGCTGGATCGGGCATCGTCAAGGCTCCGTTGTTGCAGGGTCCCGCATTCAGTAGAAGGGCCGGACTCCGGCACGTCAAGCCCTGCCGGTGTCCATGGCCGCGCCCGCTTCACGACCTTGGCGCGCGGCTCTTCGCCACTGCCCTTCGCCACTGCCCTTCGCCACCGCTCTTCGCCACTGCCCGCTGCAGTGTCACACTGGCTGCATGCGGATTGACATTGTTCAGGGCGACATCACCGCGCGGCAAGTGGAAGCCATTGTGAACGCGGCCAATTCCTCGCTTCTGGGCGGCGGCGGTGTGGACGGCGCGATTCACCGTGCAGCCGGGCCGGAACTGCTGGAGGCCTGCCGCCTGCTGCGGGCTACGGAGCTGCAGCACGGACTGGCGGTCGGTGCGGCCGTGGCCACTCCCGGATTCCGGCTGCAGGCCCGGTGGGTCATCCACACCGTTGGCCCGAACCGCCATGCCGGGCAGACCAATCCGGCGCTGCTTGCCTCCTGCTTTACCGAAAGCCTGCGGATTGCGGAGGAGCTCGGCGTCCGGTCCCTGGCGTTTCCTGCCGTCGGTGCAGGCGTTTACGGCTGGGATGCCCGCAAGGTTGCGCAGGTGGGATTCGAGGCGGTCCGCGCCTACACCAGCCGCCCAGTCGAAGCCGGGGTGCCGAGGGTGGAGCTCGTGGAATTCGTGCTCTTCGGCGATGAGACGGCGGAAATTTTCCGGGCAGCTCTCGACGAGAGCAGTGGCGGCTCCGGCCAGGCGTAACGCCAACCGGGGCCAGCACACCAGGCCGGACGGTTACGGGCCGGACGGTTAACGGGCTTCGCTCAGCTCGAGCCTGCTGCGGTACTCCACGGGCTTCCCGGTGATCGGGTCAACGAAGCGGATGCCCCGGGCGAGGAGCTGGAGGGGCTTCGTGTAGTCGTCGGGGGCTTTGTCCAGCAGCTCCGGATAAAACGCATCGTGCAGGATGCCCAGGCCCAGCGAGGCCATATGCACCCGCAGCTGGTGCGTCTTGCCCGAGTGCGGCTCCAGCCGATAAAGTCCGCGGCGCCGTGCGGGGTTGTGGTGGGCAGCTGTGCCGCCGTGCCTGCCGGCGGCGGGGGAGGCAGCGGCGGGATGACCGCCGTCGGGAGTTCCGGCGTCGAACGTCCTCAGCAGGTCAATCCGGGTCTCGGCGTTGGGTTCGCCGTCGATGACCTCGGCGAGCAGGTAGCTGCGGGACTTGGTCATCCGGTTCCGGACAACGGCCGGGAACTCGACGGCGGCGTGCCCTGCCGACGGCTTCGCGGCGGCCACGCACTCGTACTCCTTCTGCACCTGGCGCTTTTCGAAGAGAACCTGATACCTGCCGCGGGTCTCCGGGTTGGTCGAGAGGAGCAGGATGCCGGCTGTCATGCGGTCCAGCCGGTGCATGGGGATCAGGTCCGGAAGGTTCAGCTGGTTCCGCAGCCGCACCAGCGCCGACTCCTGGATGTAGGTGCCGCCGGGCGTGGTGGGCAGGAAGTGCGGCTTGTCCACCACCAGGAGATGTTCATTCTGGTGGAGGATGCTCAGCTCGACTGGCAAGCGTGTTTCCGTCGGAAGCGTGCGGTAGTACCAGATGAAAGTGTGGTCCTCTAGCCTGGTGCGCCGGTCCAGGGGGACGCCGCCTTCGCCCACGATCTCGCCGGCCGCGAACCTGTCCTCGATGCCCTGCGGATCGATGTGCCCCCAGCGGTGCATCATGTAGTCCATCGCGGTGGTCCACGGCCCTTCGTCCGGCAGGCGGAGGCGGGTCGCGTTCACGCCGTCGCGCACGGGAAGGGGGGATTGCATCACCGGTCCATTCTACGTGCCGTGCCCTGGGCGCCGTTTCGACGGTTCCTGCACTGCTGGATGTTGCGCACATCGAGTAACCGCGAGCTACCGACGAGAAAAAAATTCTTGACAAATAAAGTTGTCGGTGGGCAGACTGGAGGCATGTTGGATATCGAAGTGATTGAGGATCCCTCAGCGGCCGAGGCTTCGCTGGATCCCATCCGCACGCGCATCCTTTGTGAGCTCGCAGAGCCGGGGTCCGCCACGCAGCTTGCAGGCAAGGTGGGGCTGCCGCGGCAGAAGGTGAACTACCACCTCAAGGCTCTCGAGCGGCACGGCCTGGTGGAGCTCGTGGAGGAGCGCCGCAAGGGCAATGTCACCGAGCGGGTGCTGCAGGCCACGGCCGCATCGTACCTGATCTCACCGGCGGCGCTGGCCTCCGTGGCGCCGGACCCGCACAGGTTCTCGGACCGCTTCTCGGCCTTTTGGCTGCTGGCGCTCGCCGGCCGCATGGTCCAGGAAGTCGGCAAGCTTATCGCCGGTGCTGCCGCGGCCAGGCAAAAGCTCGCCACGTTCGCGATCGACGGCGAGATCACGTTCCGTTCCGCCGCGGAGCGTGCGGCCTTCGCCGAAGAGCTCGGTGTCGCTGTCACACGGCTCGTGGACAAGTATCACGACGGCGGTGCTGCCGCCGGCGCACGCAGTGCGGCCTCGGGCGGGGGCGGACGAAAGCACCGGCTCGTCGTCGCGCTCCATCCGACGCTCAAGCCGGTCGAACCAACATTGGCGGAGCCCAGCCCGGCCACCACCACAGGCATAACCGCAACATCACCAGCTAAGGAGCAGGACAATGACTGACGACCGCGAATTCGAGATTGTTTTCGACACCGAACTGCCTGGCACTCCGGAGCGTGTCTGGGAGGCCGTCACCAAGGACACCCCGGCGTGGATGTTCCCCACGGACCAGTGGCCCGCTGTCCGCACGGTCGACGAATACCCCGGCCACCTCGTGACGCGCATGGACGGGCCGGACGGCTGGTTCAACCAGCTGGAGCACGTGCTGGAACCGCTCGACGGCGGTCGCACCAAACTCCACTACGTCCACAGCGGCATCTTCGTGGACAACTGGGATGAACAGTATGACGGCGCCAGCAAGCACACCGAGTTCTACCTGCACACCCTGGGGCAGTACCTCAGGCACTTCGACGGCAGGCCGGTGGTGTTTACGGACGTGCAGGCGCCCGCGTCCTCGCAGACGCCGGACGGCTTTATGCAGCTGAAGAAAGCGCTCCGTGTGGAAGGCTCGTCCGCGGGCGATGCGGTGGAGACAGAGCTCGACGGCGTGGGGCGGTTGTCGGGGGTAGTGGACTTCTCCAATGAGCACTTCCTCGGCCTGCGTACCGGGAACGCCCTGTACCGGTTCTTCGGCCGCAACTCCTTCGGCGCGCCGGTTGGCATGACTGTGCACGACTTCAGCGGCAGCGGCGATTCCGAGGCCACGGCCGCAGCCTGGGGCGGCTTCCTGGCCAGGGTCTACGCCTAACAGCCTCAGGACCCGAAAACGGTCTGGGACGCCCTCTCACTTCCTGCGGCTTAAACCGGAACGCTCTCTCACCTCCTGTCGCTGAAACCGAAACGCTCTCTCACGCGGTGAGGGAGCGTTCCGGTTTCGTGCGTGAGGTGAGAGAGCGTCGGCCCGGATCGTGCGTGAGGTGAGAGAGCGTCGGCCCGGATCGTGCGTGAGGTGAGAGAGCGTCGGCCCGGATCGTGCGTGAGGTGAGAGAGCGTCGGCCCGGATCGTGCAGGAGGTGAGAGAGCGTCAGCAAGCCATTGGGTATCACGCGATGGCTGCGGCCGGGGAGTCCTTGAGTGTTCTGCGCAGCTGCGGGGCCGCGTCCAGCCGCTCTTGGGCGGAGCGTAAAGCCAGGACGGCCGTTTCGAGCTTGTCCGGCGGCAGGGTGAACGGCACGCGGAGATGGTTCTCAAAGACGCCGCCCACGCCGAAGCGCGGGCCGGCCGCGAGCCGGATGCCGAACTCGGGCGCGATAACGGTCAGTGCCGTGCTGCTGGCGGCGGGCAGCCGGCACCAGACGGCCAGGCCGCCGGAGGGCCGTTCAGGCTGCCACTGCGGCAGGTGCGCCCGCAGCAGATCCAGCAGCGCGGCGCGGCTTTCCCTCATCGCGTCCAGCCGGGCCGGCAGGGGCTCTGTGAGGGTGCGCACCAGATGGGCGGCCGCCAGCTGCTCCACCACCGGTCCGCCCAGGTCCATGGTGGTCCGGGCGGCGGCGAAGCGCTGGATCAGGCTTTCTGACGCGCGGATCCAGCCGGTACGCAATCCTGCCCAGTGAGACTTGCTCAGTGATCCGATGGAAACCACCGCGGGGCTGAAGGAAGCGAGCGGCGCCGCGGTCCCGCCGTCGAGGTTCAACTCACGGAGGGTTTCATCCGCCACCAGGACCGTGCCGGACGCGGTGGCGGCGCGGACCAGCCGGCGGCGCTGGGCGTCGGACATGAGCCGGCCGGTGGGGTTGTGGAAGTCGGGGACCATGTAGGCCAGTCTGGGGCGCTGCTGCATCAGCGCTGCCTCCACGGCGTCCAGGTCCCACCCCATTTCAGGTGTGGGACGCAGGGCCACCGGAACCATCCGGCAGCCCGTTGCCCGGATGGCATCGAGGGCGTTCGGATAGGTGGGGTGCTCCACCAGCACCTTGTCCTGCCTGCCCACAATGGCACGCAGCACGATGTTCAGCGCATGTTGCGCACCGGACGTCACCAGGATCTGGGCGGGCGTGGTGGATACCCCGACGGCGGTGTACCGGCCGGCGATTGCCTCCCGGAGCGCGGGGACGCCCAGTGCGTCATAGCCGAAACCAGGCAGCAGTGCCGGCAGCTCGGTCAGGGCGGCAGCAAACGCCCGGTGCACTACTTCGCCGCTGGCCGGGAGGGAGGCGTAGGCCAGGTCGATGACACCGTCGGGGACTGCGAGTCCCGGCGCGCCCGACAGTCCCGCGCGGGCTGCTGCTTCGGTCCCGGGAGCACGGTCCGAGCTGCTGGGCAGGCAGGTGCGTCCGCGGGTGCCCTGGCCGCTGCTGAGAAAGCCCTGCTCGCGCAGGCTTGAATAGGCCGCTGTCACGGTGGTGCGGCTCACGGCCAGAGTCGCGGCCAGCGTCCGCTCGCTCGGGAGCGCGGTTCCCAGCGGAATGCGTCCATCCAGGACGAGGAGGCGGACGACGTCGGCCAGCTCGCGGTAGGCGGGTGTGGCACCGAGGTGCCACTGGCCCAGAAGGCGCGCGAGGGCCGTGGGGCTGAGGGATCCGGACATAAGGCCAGTATCTCAGACTGGCTATGGAAATCAATGCCAGTTGCGGTCAGGATGGTTCAATGATGACTCGCAGACTCCTCCAACTCTTCACCGGCCTTGCCATGTACGGCCTTTCCTTGGCGTTGTTCATCCGCGCCGGACTTGGCCTTGATCCGTGGGACGTGTTTCACCAGGGAATTGCCGGCAGGACCGGGCTGAGTATTGGCCTGGTGGTGATCATCGTCAGTTTCCTGGTGCTGCTGCTCTGGATCCCGCTGAGGCAGTGGCCCGGATTCGGCACACTCTGCAACGCGGTGCTTGTGGGCGTGTTCGCCGACGTTGGATTGGCGCTGATCCCGGTGTTTTCCCATCTCGGCGGCCAGATTGCCATGCTCGGCGGGGCCGTGGTGCTCAATGGGATCGCGTCCGCCTGCTACATCGGTGCACGGTTCGGTCCGGGAGCCCGCGACGGACTGATGACCGGCCTGGCCCGGCGCACCGGATGGTCCGTCCGGATGTCCCGGACCCTCATCGAAGTGGTGGTCCTGGGCACGGGTTGGCTGCTTGGCGGCTCCGTGGGTGTGGGTACCGTGGTGTACGCCCTGGCCATCGGGCCGTTGGTCCAGGTTCTGTTGCCGCGCTTCATGGTCCCCGCCGCCGGGACGGGGCGCGGTGCCCGCGGGGACGCTGCCGGCCGCGTGGAAGAGGCCGAAGCGCCGGTGGCCGCGTCCTGACGAGGCGGATGGCCCGCCGTGACAAGCAAATGGCGTGGCGACGCGCGAATGCACGCGTCGTCACGCCGTTTCCGTGTACCCCTCGCGGTCTGCGCGTCCTGTCAGGCCCCGCCGGTTCCAAGCAGGGGCTGGCACTTGGGGCAGAAGTAGATGTCGCGCTCCTCGGTCACCAGGTCCGGCGCCAAACGCGGAGCGCCCGACTTCGACGCGGTGGATGCGGGCGTGGCTGACCCGGGCGCACCGCCGCGCGGCACGCTCTTGCCCAATACCCCGTGGCGGATTGGAGTCCGGCAGCGAAGGCACGGCTGGTGTTCACGCCGGTAGACCCAGTACCCCGGACGGCCCGCAGCCCGGCCCACCGGCGTCCCGCGCGCGTTGAGCACGGTAGTCCGGCGGCCCGGGCCGAGGTTGGCCTCGAGAAGCTGCTTCGCATCTGCGAACATGGCGGGCAGATCCGCCGCGGCCGCGACTGGCGAGGCCGGGTGGATTCCTGCGAGGAAGCACACCTCGCAGCGATAGATGTTGCCGATGCCGGCAAGGTTGCGCTGGTCCAGGAGGGCGACGCCGATCGGCACCTCGGGCGCTGAAGCCACGCGCCGCTCCGCCTCGGCCGGATCCCAGCCAGGGCCCAGCAGGTCCGGCCCCAGATGCCCCACGGCCCTGTCCTCCTCGGACGTCCGGATGACCTCAAGCAGTCCGAGGGAGAAGCCGACGGCGTCTGCCGCGGGAGTGCGGAGCACGCACCGGGCGGTGAATCCCGGTTTCCGCCACCGGCCGCCGGGCGGGTAGACCTGCCAGCTGCCCTCCATCTTGAGGTGCGAATGGATGGTCAGCCGTTCCTCGGCCGGACTGACCAGGCGCATGAGCAGGTGCTTGCCCCGCGGCACCACTTCTTCCATGGTCCAGCCCTGAAGGTTCAGCGTGGCGAAGCGCGGCACGCGGAAGTCCGAGGCGATGAGTTTCTGGCCGGCCAGGGCGCCGTGCAGCTGGTTGGCGGCCCGCCACACGGAATCGCCCTCAGGCACGGATCCTCAGTCCTTTCGGGGTGGAGTAGGCGCCTGCCGCCGTCAGCGCCACTGCGGCCGGCGTGTCCAGGATGCCGTGGCCGTTGACCTTTTCCATAACAAGCTTGTCCACGGCTCCGCGCTTCACGACGTCGACGAGGGCCGCGCCGGCCGCGGTAAGGACGGGTTCGTCTTCGGTGAAGACGAGGAGTGTCTTGCCGCCGCGTTCGACGTAAAGTGACAGGGCGCCGTCCACCAGGACGACAAGGGCCCCCGCCTTGCGGCCCGGACGGTGCCCGCTGCCCGCTTCCACGCTCAGGGCCGGCCAGGACAGTGCGGCACCGTACGGGTTGGCAGGGTCAGTGGCGGCCAGGGCCAAGGCCACCGGCTCCGGCTTGGCCAGCTGTGTGTCCTCGGAGTATGAGCGCAGGCGGTCCACCGTGGCCGGCACGGCGAACTGGGCCGCGCCGAGGTGTTCGATGAAGTAGCCGCGCCGGCAGCGTCCGGCTTCCTCGAGCCTGGCCAGCACCTTGTACATGAGTCCGAATCCGCCCAGGATGTTCTCCGCCATGACCGAGCCGCGGGTGACCACGCCGTACCTGTCCAAAAGCAGCTCCGCGATGGCGCGCGCGTGGATCGTGGGATCGAGCTCCGGGGACGGCAGAGCAGACCACCGCCCGGCTGCCAGCGGCGGAGTAGGAGCCGAACCGGTGACTGAGCCGTACCGTCCGCCGGCCAGCCCAGGAGAGCCCAGCAGTCCCGTGCCGTGTGACCGTCCCAGCCGGCTCATCCGCGGAGCCCGTGATCGGGGTGCCCTGGCTACCTGGCGGTGGGCAGTGTGCCCGCCGGCGATGAGTGACCGTACGGGCGCGAACGTGTCGCCGGTGACCCTGCCGGCCCATGCAAGGTCCCACAGCGCGGAGACGACGTCCTGGTCGCTGAGAACTGCATCCATTCCGCCGGCAATGTCCGTCAGCTGGCGGAAGAAATAGCCGCCGCCGTTGGTCTGCAAATGGTCCAGCAGCCGCTGCTGGGCGTCGCCGGGCTCAAAGTCGATCGCCGGATTCAGCGTCAGTTCCGCGGAGTCGGCCAGATGCAGGCTGACCCAGCCGTCATTGCCGGGGAGGGAGCCGGCACCGGACCAGAGGACCTCGCCCGCGGCCATGAGCTCGTCCAGCATGGCTGGCTGGTAGTTGGATACCCGGCTGGCCAGCACCAGGGGTTCCCAGGCCGACGCCGGAATGGGCACGCCGGACAGCTGATCGATGGCCGTGACGATGCCGTCCAGGCCGCGCAGGGCGGGCTGGCCGCGGCCGGCCCCTGGGGCGCGGACGTTTTGCCAGGCGGGCAGGAACCGCCCGTACGCAGTGGCGTCCACCGGCTCCACCTCGGCGCGCAGCGCGGCGAGGGAACGGCGGCGGAGCTTGCGGAGTACCTCGGCGTCGCACCATTCGCTGCCGGCCGGGCCAATGATGATTGCCGGTGCGGCAGCGTCCTCGGCAGGGGACGGCTCCGCCGGGGGCTCGACCTCGGCCGCGATCGCAGCATCAGGAGCCTGGGCAGGGCCGGCGCTTTGACCTTGGGTTACGGGGCTTGTGGTCAGGCTCGCAACCTGCTCGACGTGGGGCCGGAACTCGCCCTCCACCACGCGGCCGTCGGCGGCGAGCCTCTTCAGTGCCGTGCCGACGACGGCGACACCAAGTCCCAGCCTTGCAGCGGCCTCCGCAGCGGTAAACGGACCGTGCGTGCGCGCGTAGCGTGAGACGAGGTCGCCCAAGGGATCCGCCACCGGCTCAATGAAGGCAAGGGGCACGCCCATCGGCAGGGGGACCCCGATGGCGTCCCGCAGCCGGGCTGCATCTTCCACCGCGGCAAATCTCTCGGTGCCGCCGATGCTCACCTTGATGGCGCGGTTCGCGCGCTGGAGGGCGGCGAGGTGCGCGACGGCGTCCGTCAGAGGAGGCTCGGTGGCCCGGGTTTCGACGGGCTCAACCAGCGAGGTTTCGACAGGCTCAACCAGCGCGGTTTCGACGGGCTCAACCAGCGGGCTGGCGACCTGGGTTTCGACGGGCTCAACCAGCGGGCTGGCGACCTGGGTTTCGACGGGCCCAACCGGCGCGGTTTCGACGGGCTCAACCGGCGGAGCCAGCCTGGCCGCCACCTCTTCCGGCGACAGCGGACCGAGCAGCCGCAGGAGGTCGGCGACGCCTTCGAGTCCGCGGACTTTCCGGTCGGCGGCCAGGCGCTGCAGTTCCAGCTCCGTGCCCTCAATGACCCTGGCATCCAGCAGTTCCCGCAGTTCTACGCGGCCCAGCAGTTCGTTGAGCAGGGTGGAATCGAGCGCCAGCGCGGCGGCCCGGCGCTCGGCCAGAGGGGAGTCGCCTTCGTAAAGGAACTGTGCCACGTACCCGAACAACAACGACTTGGCGAACGGCGAAGGCTGCTGGGCGGTGGTCTGCACGATCCTGAGCTCACGGCGTTCCACGGACGCGGCGATTTCTTTCAGGGCCGGCAGATCGTAGACATCCTGAAGGCATTCGCGGACAGTTTCCAGCACGATCGGGAAGGTCGGGTATTTCCGGGCGACGTCGAGCAACTGGGCGGACCGCTGGCGCTGCTGCCACAGCGGCTGCCGCTTGCCCGGAGTCTGTCGCGGCAGCAGCAGGGCGCGGGCTGCACATTCGCGGAAGCGGGAGGCGAACAGGGCGCTGCCGCCCACTTCGGCCGTCACGATCTGTTCGAGCTCCTCCGGGTCGAACAGGAACAGTTCGGCCCCGGGCGGTTCGTCCTCCATCATCGGAACGCGCAGCACGATGCCGTCGTCCGCGGCCATGGCGGAGCCGTCCAGGCCGTAGCGCTGGTGAAGCCGCTGGCCCACGGCCAGTGCCCACGGCGCATGCACGGGCATCCCGAAGGGGCTGTGGAGAATGACACGCCAGTCGCCGAGTTCATCGTGGAAGCGTTCCACCACGAGGGTGGTGTCACTGGGCACCACTTCGGTGGCCAGCTTCTGCTCGCTGAGGTACTGCAGCAGGTTGTTGGCGGCGAAGTCGTCGAGGCCGCTGGCCTTGCAGCGGTCGGTGGCAGGGCCGACGTCGGACGCTGACAGTTCCCGGACGAACGCGCCGAGGGCGCGGCCCAGGTCGACCGGCCGGCCCAGGGAGTCCCCTTTCCAGAACGGGAGCTTCCCCGGCTGGCCGAAAGCGGGGGAGACAAGCACGCGGTCGTGGGTGATGTCCTCGATCTTCCAGCTCGTGGCACCGAGGGCGAAGATGTCGCCGACCCGGGACTCGTAGACCATCTCCTCGTCGAGTTCGCCAACGCGCCGCCCGCCCTTGGCCGGGGACGGTGTGCCGGACGCTCTGCCATCCGCGCCTGGTCCGGCGGGTGAGGCCGCACCCTCCGACTCGGTGCCGATGATGTACACGCCAAACAGGCCCCTGTCCGGGATGGTCCCGCCGGACGTGACGGCAAGCCGCTGTGCTCCGGGCCTGCCCTCGATGGTCCCGGCGTTCCGGTCCCAGATAATCCGCGGACGAAGTTCGGCGAATTCATCGGAGGGATAACGGCCTGCCAGGAGGTCCAAGGTGGCCTCGAAGGCGGAGCGGGGGAGAGTGGCGAACGGCGCCGAACGCCGTACGGTGGCGAACCACTCCTCGACGTCGATGCTGCCAAGCGCGGTGGCCGCAACCGTCTGCTGGGCCAGGATGTCCAGCGGATTGGCCGGAACGCTGAGCCGCTCGATTTTTCCGCCGAGCATCCGCTCCACGGTGATGGCCGTATGGACGAGGTCCGCCCGGTGCTTCGGAAACAGGACGCCCTGCGAGACTTCGCCCACCTGGTGCCCGGCGCGGCCCACGCGCTGCAGCCCGCTGGCCACCGAGGGTGGCGATTCCACCTGGACCACGAGGTCAACGGCGCCCATGTCGATGCCGAGTTCCAGCGATGACGTGGCCACGACGCAGCGCAGCCGTCCGGACTTCAGATCGTCCTCGATCAGTGCCCGCTGGTCCTTTGACACGGAGCCGTGGTGGGCCCTGGCGAGCAGCGGCTCGGCGCCTGCGGTGCTCCCGGCCTGGGCCATCATGTGTGCCGGCGTGCCCGTGGACGTCGGGACGCCCCCGGACAGTGCCGGCACCGGGTCCTCCCAGCCGCCGCCCCCGACGGCCAGGAGCTGCCGTTCGGCGTGGATCTCATTCAGCCGTGCGGTCAGCCGCTCCGCGAGCCGCCGCGAGTTGGCAAAAACAATGGTGGACTGGTTGGCCAGCACCAGGTCCACGATTTTCTCCTCCACGTGCGGCCAGATGGAGGCCTGGGGCTGCAGCCCCGAGGCAGGGCCGGAGTCGAAGGCGCCGGCGGCGCCCTGGAGGTCAGACATGTCCTCCACCGGGACTGACACTGTGAGGTCCCAGTTCTTGCGGGAAGGGGGTGCCACGATCTCCACCGGGGCGGAGCCGGCCAGGAACTGCGCCACGAGCTCCCGTGGCTCTACTGTGGCGGAGAGTCCAATCCGCTGGGCCGGCGTGGGCAGCAGTGCATCAAGCCGCTCCAGCGACACCGCGAGGTGGGCGCCCCGCTTGGTGCCGGCCACGGCATGGACCTCGTCCACGATGATGGTGTCCACCTCGCTGAGCGTTTCCCGGGCCTTGGAGGTAAGCATGAGGAACAGTGATTCCGGGGTGGTGATGAGGATGTCCGGCGGGTTGCTGAGCAGGGCCCGCCGGTCGGATGCGGGGGTGTCCCCGGACCTGACGCCCACGGTGATGAGCGGCGCAGGGAGGTCCAGGCGCTTGGCTGTCTGCGTAATGCCGATGAGGGGTGAGCGGAGGTTGCGTTCGACGTCGACGCCAAGCGCCTTGAGCGGCGAAATATACAGTACGCGGGTTTTCCGCTTCGGCCGTTTGGCCCTGGGCCGTTTGCCCTCGGAAGAAGCCTCGAGCCCGGGCAATTCGGCGGCCACCGCCGCTCCGGAAACCAGCAGCCGGTCCAGCGCCCACAGGAAGGCGGCGAGCGTCTTTCCGGAGCCGGTGGGGGCAACAACCAGGGCGTGCGAACCCGAGGAGATGGCTTTCCAGGCGCCCTGCTGGGCGGGCGTCGGCTCGGCGAAGGCACCAAGGAACCACTCGCGGGTGGGCCGGCTGAACTGGCCCATGGTGTCCACCGAAGATGTGCCGCCGGATGTGCCGGCGGTCCCCTGCGACTGCATGCCTCCATCATGCCCTAACGCACTGACAGTATTCCCGGCGCCTTGGATTGCGGGCGTGAGCCGGCCAGAAGCGGCTACTCGGCCGGCGGAAGGTTGTGTGTTGCCGGCCCTTCGAGCAGCTGCCCGTCGCTGCTGAAGCGGGAGCCGTGCAAGGGGCAGTCCCAGGATTTCTCATTGTCGTTCCAGTGCACGATTCCACCCAGATGCGTGCAGACGGCGGACAGGGAGCAGGATGCCCCGTTCACTGTCGACGTTGCCACCGGCTTGCGGCCGCGAAGGGTGACGGTGCCCGTGCCTTCCGCCGGCGCGGCGGTGCCGTACTGGGGCAGTTTCTTCAGTCCGGCCTTGCCCCAGTCCTTCGCGATCGTGGCTGCCACGCCGGCGTTGAGCGCCACGGCGGATGCTGCGCCCAGCGGGGACGTGACACGGCGGTGGATGGTGTCGGCCCACGGCAAGTGGCCGCCGAGGATGTCCGCGGCGATGCTGAGCGACGCGGACACTGCGTTGGTCATTCCCCACTTGTTGTACCCGGTGGCGAAGAAAATCCGGCCCCGGCCGCGGGGAAGTTTTCCGAAGAAAGGCATGAGGTTCGAGGCCTGGTAATCCTGGGCGGACCACGTGTGCGTCACCGCGGAGCCGGGAAAGTGCGAGCCCGCCCAGGCCAGGAGCTCGTCCAGGTGCGCCTGCTCCGACCCTGACGTCCCTACCGGATGGCCGTTGCCGCCCACCAGCAGCAGGCGCCGGCCGTCCGCCGGGTAGTCGCGCAACGACCGGACCGGTTGCTCCACGGACAGGTACATGCCCTCGGGCGGCGCCGAAGATCCGGACAGCTCCAGCGCGGCGGCGTAGGAGCGGTTGGGCTTGAGCTTGGCAAAGTACAGGCCGCGGTTCAGGATCGGCGTGCCGGTGGCCAGCACCACTTCGTTGGCGCGCACCGCACCGCGGTCCGTCTCGACCGTGGACGGGCCTGTTCCGCTCACATTCTGGACCCGGACGCCGGACACGATGGTGCCGCCGTGCGAGCGGACGTCCTCGGCCAGGGCAAGGACAACGTCCATGGGATTAATCTGGGCCTGCCCGCGGAGGCGCACGGATCCGTGGACGGGGAACGGGAGGCCGGCGTCGCGCACGTAGTCCACCTCGACGCCGGCGGCCAGTGCCACGGCGAGCTCCGCGCGTAGCGTTTCGGCACCCTTCGGCGTGGTGGCGTAGGTATAGGCGTCACGTTCCTGGAACGGAAGCCTGCGGGTTTCCAGATACCTCAGCAGCCAGGCCTGCCCTTCGCGGTTGGCCGCCACATAGGCATCCACAATCTTCTCGGAGTACTGCTGCCGGAGCTCCGAGAGGACGGTTCCCTGCAGCAGCGTGACTTTGGCTGTGGTGTTGCCGGTGGTCACGGCGCCAGGGCTCCTGGCTTCGAGCACGAGGACGTTCTTACCTGATCGTGCCAGCAGGAGCGCCGTGACCAGTCCCGTGAGGCCGGCGCCAACGATGACAGTGTCGTACGCCTCCCCCTGGCGGAAGTCGTCTCCGCTGAAAGTGTCGGTGCGGTCCAACCAAAGCGACGTCACGTAGATCAACCTGCCTTAAACGGTAGCCAGCCCGGGGCCCAAACCTGCGTCGGGCCCGGCCTGCCGGCAAAGACCTGACGTAACCGACAGTGTACTGACGGATGCACGGCGGAGAAACAGCTGCAGGACCGGAACATGTGCCCTAATCAGCGGGCCTGGAACGCACCGACAGTCAAGAGCTCAATGGAGGCGTTGCTGCAGGCGTCTGACGGCCTGGCCACGAAAAGGGAAGCTGTGTCCTCGGGCGGGTAGATCCGGAATCCTGCAGCCTGCACACGGACGCAGTCAGGGTAGTTGTGGGCCTGCGTGTAGCGCAGCACGGCGCTTCCCGCTTGTCCGGGAGCCAGCAGCACATCGGTCACCGGCGCGGACGTGTCCCGCTGGGCGGGCGCGCCGATCGGCTTGCCGTTGGGGCCGCTGGTCAGCGAGACGCCGGCGAAGCCCTTGAGGTGGCAGGAAGCCGTGCCGCTGTTGGTCAGGATCAGCTGCATGTAGACGCTGCCGGCGGCGCCGCCGCCGGTGGAATCCGTGGAGGCTTTCAGGGCGGATGCCTTGCAGAGCTGGCTTCCGGCACCGGTGGATGCCGGCGAGGATGTGGCGCTGGCGGCTGTGGGCCTGGTCGGCGTCGCTGAAGGCGCCGCTGCCGACGAGGACGACGGCGGGGCGGACGTTTCGGGGGCCGCTTGGCCGGCGCTCGCGGAGGCGGATCCTGCCGCCGGTTCCGTGCCCGACTGGCCGGCCGGCTGGCTTGGTCCGCAGGCGGTGAGCAAAAGCGCCAGGGCGGCAGCCGCCGTCGTGCCTATCAGTCCATTGTTGATTCGCTGAAGCCTCATGGCATTAACATTGCGGCCCTTTTTGCCTGAGTCAACGAAGCCACGGCCCCCTGGCCGATTTGGTGCCCGGATCGTGACATCCGGACCCTGGAAGCATGCGGAGCTCGGCCGGGTGAACCGGCCGCCGGGTGGCCTGCGGCGCTGCCGATCGGATGGCCGGGTGCGGCCAATGAATGATGCAACGATAAATCATGCCAGGACCGATAAAACGCCCGATAAATAGGCGGAAAGTCCGTTGATATGCCCATTTCCCTATGTCAGAATGAACTTGGTCTCGCTTGTCCACGAATTGGATAAGTTCAATTCGGATAGGAATTACAGCTCATAGTCTGGCCGCGCTTGTCCATCACTCCCGCAGCCAGCACCGCCCCCGGCTCTGCCGGAGGCGTGCAGGGTTGTGGGAGGCAGCTCGGCATTCACCCGCGGCAACGCCGCTGCGGGTGATCCTGAATAAGGCGCATCAGTTATTGGACCCGGCAACGCTGCCGGAGCCAATCGCGATGGGGGCTGAGGATATGACCGGTTGGCTTGTCCGCTGGAGTCTTAAGTTTCGTTTGATCGTTTTGGCCACTGCTGCCGGCATTTTAGGGTTCGGAATTACCGCCCTGCCGTCCATGCCGGTGGATAATCTTCCCGAATTTGCTCCACCGCATGTGGAAATTCAAACCGAGGCGTTGGGCCTGTCCGCCGTCGAAGTTGAGCAGCTCATCACGTCGCCCATGGAGGCGGACCTGCTCAACGGCGTAGCCTGGCTCGACGAGATACGCTCTAAGTCCGTTCCGGGCCTGTCATCCATTGAGATGGTCTTTGAGCCGGGCACGGATATTTTCCGGGCACGCCAGCTGGTGGCGGAACGGCTGACGCAGGCGTTTGCCCTGCCGAACGTCTCCACTCCGCCGGTGCTGATGCAACCGCTGTCCTCGACGAGCCGCGTCATGATGGTCCAGCTGACCTCCGACGAAGTCTCGCCGATCGACATGTCGGTCTTGGCACGCTGGGACATCAAGCCCGCGCTCATGGGCGTTCCCGGCGTGGCGAACGTGTCCATCTACGGCCAACGCGAGCAGCAGCTCCAGGTCCAGGTGGATCCGGAAAAGCTCCGCGCGAAGAACGTCACGCTTGGCCAGGTGATTGAGACGGCCGGTAACGCTGTGTGGGTTTCGCCCCTCAGTTTCCTTGAGGCGTCCACGCCAGGCACCGGCGGGTTCCTGGAGTCCGCGAACCAGCGAATCGGCATCCAGCACGTGCTTCCCATCAGGACTCCCGCGGACCTTGGAAAAGTCAGCGTCGAGGGTGCGGCTGACAAGTCGCTGAAGCTCTCCGATGTGACCACGCTGAGCGAGGACCACCAGCCGCTGATCGGCGATGCCGTTACCGGCAAGTCGCCGGGCCTGCTGCTGGTAATCGAGAAGTTCCCGGATACCAGCGTTGGGGATGTGACGAAGCGCATCGAGGATGTTCTTGACGGACTCCGCCCGGGCCTCACGGGGATCACGGTGGATTCGACCGTGTTCCGTCCGGCATCGTTCGTCGAGTCCGCTGTGAGCGGGCTGGGTGTGGCGTTGCTGGTAAGCCTGCTGGTGGTGACGGCCGCTATCGGGCTGGCTTTCCGGTCCTGGCGGTATGCGCTGCTTGCCTTTGTTGCCATTGCTGTGGCTGCGATGGCCGCGGCACTGGTGCTGCAGTTCCAGGGGGCCGTGCTTAATACGATGGCCTTCGCCGGACTGATCCTGGCCTTGGTGGTCGTCATCGGTGACGTCATTCTGGACCTGCACAGTTTCCGGAGCGAAGCGACCGGTGACAGGGCGGCGCGGGAGAGCCTTCTCGCGCATGGGCTGCAGCGTTCCCGGGTTCCTGTCCTGTTCGCCGGTCTGGCCGCGCTGCTGGCGCTGGCGCCTGCACTGTTTGTGCCGGGCGTGGACGGGGCCTTCCTCAAACCGCTGGTGCTGTCCTACCTGCTGGCCACGGCTGTGGCGATGCTGGTGGCCCTGACCGTCACGCCGGCGCTGGCCAGCCTGCTGCTGCGCGGGGCCAGGCGGCCCCGCCGGAGCCTGTCGGCAATCCGCAAGATGAAGCTCGGTTACCGCCGGTCAACGGGTTCGTTCACCGGGGCCCTTGCTCCCATCGTGGCGATCACGGCGGCGGTCATGGCGATCGCAGCGGTTGCCGTGGTGCCGGGCCTGACCAAGGACTTGCCCATTGTGGGTTCCGTGCCTGACCGGACCCTCCTCGTGGAGTGGGAAGCCGCCGCGGGGACGAGTCCGGATGTTATGAACAGGGTGATGACGAACGCCGGAGAAGAGCTGAGCAAGGTTCGTGGAGTCTCGGCGGTGGGCGGCCATGTGGGACGGGCCATCACCTCGGACCACTCGTCGAACGTGAGTTCCGGTGAACTCTGGGTCACCATGGACGAAGGCATGAACTTCACCAGGGTACGGTCTGATGTCCGCGAGATCGTGGAGGGCTACCCCGGCCTGACAGCGAAGGTAACCACCTACCCGGAGCAGCAGGTTAGCGCCGCCGCCGCGGTGGACGACCGTCAGTTCAGGGTGCGCGTTTATGGCGTTGATTTGGCGATTCTGCGGGAGAAGGCCGATGAAATCCGCCAGATCCTGTCACGCACGAACGGCGTCGTTGACCCGCGGGTGGATGTCACCGTCGACCAGCCCGTAGCCGAGATCGAGGTGGATCTGGCGGCTGCCCAGAAGCAGGGCATCAAGCCCGGCGATGTGAGGCGTGCCGCTGCCACTGTGCTGCAGGGCATCGAGGTTGGGTTCCTGTTCGAGCAGCAGAAGGTGTTCCAGGTCATCGTCAAGGGCACGCAGAGCACGCGCAACAGCTTGACCAGCGTCGAGGACATGCTGGTTGACAAGCCAGAGGGCGGGCAGGTCCGGCTTGGCGACGTAGCGAAGGTCAGGCTCAGCCCGAACCAGACCGTGATCAACCACGACGACACGTCCCGCCGTGTGGATGTGGTGGCTGATCTGCAGGGCAGGAGCCTTGGCGACGTCACCAATGAAGTTCAGGCTGCGATCAAGGGAATGCAGTTCCCGTTGGAATACCACGCGGAGATCCCCAAGCAGTTCGGCGAGCAGCAGTCCGCCGGCGCACTGATCTGGTGGCTGGCCGCGGCTGCGGCGATCGGCATCCTGGTGCTGCTGCTGACGGTCCTTGGCAGTTGGCGGCTTGCGGGGCTGGTCTTCGTGCTGCTGCCGGTGGCCTTGTCCGGCGGCGTGGTTGCGGCCGATCTGACCGGGGGCTTCGGCTCGGTGTATGTCTTGGTGGCGCTGGCAGCCGTGCTGGCGTTTGCCATCCGGGATGCGGTCGTGCTGATGGGGACCTATCAGTCCCTGCAGGCGCAGGCTCCCTCGGCGCCGGCGTCGGTGAACATGAAGCGGGCGGCCTCCGAGCGTCTCCAGCCGACGGTATTGACCACTGTTATTACCGGCCTGGCGCTCGTACCGCTGGTGCTGCTGGGTGGTCCCGTCGGTGCAGGCATGCTGCTTCCGCTGGCGCTTATCGTGTGGGGCGGCCTGATCACCACGGCCCTGCTGACCCTGTACATCCTGCCAATCCTCTTCCTTCGTCTTGGTCCGGCCGCCAACACGGACTGGGGAAGTTCTTTGGTGATTAACAACGGTCCGGTTTTGCAAGAGAGGTCGGAATTGTCATGAAAAGCAATGGTGGTTTTGGGGGCTGGCGTCTTCTTCTCGTCTTGGCCTGGGCAGTCTCCGTGGGACTTAGCGGATGCGCCGCAGTCAAGAAAGAAGCCGCGCCGGCAGGGGTGGCCGCGGCCACCAAGGAAGAGGCCGGAGGGGACCTGAGCCGGCTGACACTGACGGACAAGGCTGTTGAGAGGCTGTCGCTGGCGACTGCCAAGGTTACAAAGGGCGCAGGCGGCGCACTGGAAGTCCCGTACGGGGCGTTGATCTACGATGCCACCGGCAAGACCTGGGTTTACACCAACCCGGAGCCCCGGACGTACATCAGGGCTGCCGTCACGGTTGACCGGATCACGGCCAACGTGGTCCGGCTCCGCACCGGCCCGGCAGCAGGAACTGATGTTGTCACCGTAGGTGCCGCGGAACTCTTCGGCGCCGAATTCGACACGGCGCACTGAGATGCGCCGGATTGTCGGGTTCAGCCTGAAATTCCGGGCGCTGGTGGTGGCCATCGCGGTGGGCATGATGGCGTTCGGGGGCGTCCAGCTCAGCACGGCTTCAGTGGACGTCTTTCCCGAATTCGCCCCGCCGAAGGTCGAAATCCAGACTATCTGCATCGGCCTGACCGCCTCCGAGGTGGAGCAGCTGGTGACCGTTCCGCTCGAAGATGCCCTGAACGGCGTTGAGCGGCTGGAGGACCTGCGGTCCAAATCGGTACCCCAGCTGTCTTCGATCGTGCTTATCTTCGCACCGGGCACGGACCTGCTCAAGGCCCGCCAGCTCGTCTCAGAACGGATAGCTACGGTCACCCCGACGCTGCCCACCTGGGCGGCGCCGCCGGTGATGCTGCAGCCGCTTTCATCCACGAGCCGGGTCATGAAAATCGGCCTGACCTCGGATGAACGCTCGCTGATCGAGATGTCCATGATCACGTACTGGAAAATCCGGGCACACCTGCTGCGGGTTCCCGGCGTGGCAAACGTTGCCATCTGGGGCGAACGCCTGCAGATGCTCCAGGTCCAGGCCATCCCGGAAAAGATGAAGGCCAAGGACGTCACCCTGAACGAGGTCATGGAAGTCACTGCCGATGCGCTGGATGCCGGTTTGCTGAAGTACTCGCCAGGTGCCGTCATAGGCACCGGCGGCTTCATCGGCACGCCGAACCAGCGGATCAGCGTCCAGCACGTGCTGCCCATCACCACCGCAAAGGACCTCGCGGAGGTGACCATTGAGCAGCGCAACGGCACACCCCTGAAGCTCGGCGACGTCGCCACAGTGGTGGAAGACCAGCAGCCGCTCATCGGTGACGCCGTCATCAACCAGGGTGACGGGCTGATGCTCATCGTCGAAAAGCTCCCCTGGGGCAACACCCTGGAAGTCACCAAGGGTGTCGAGGAAGCGCTGGCGCAGATGCAGCCCGGGCTCAGCGGCATCAACGTTGACACGGAAATTTTCCGGCCGGCCAGCTTCATCGAGGAGTCCCTGAACAACCTCAGCCGCGCGCTCCTGCTCGGCTGCATCCTCGTGGTGCTCGTGCTGGGAGCCTTCCTCTTCCAGTGGAGGACAGCACTCATCAGCCTGATCGCCATCCCGTTGTCGCTCGTGACGGCGGCGTCCGTCCTCTACCTCACCGGCACCACGGTGAACACCATGGTCCTGGCCGGGCTGGTGATTGCCGTCGGGGTCGTGGTCGATGATGCCATCATCGACATCGAGAACATCATCCGAAGACTCAGGCAGCACCGGGCACAGGGCGGAACCCGCTCCACCGCCTCGGTGGTCCTGGAGGCCTCGCTGGAAGTGCGCGGACCTATCATCTACGCCACGCTGATCATCATCGCCGCCGCGGTGCCGATCTTCTTCCTCCAGGGCCTGACGGGTGCTTTCTTCAGGCCGCTGGCCATCTCCTACACCCTGGCCGTGCTGGCCTCCATGCTGGTAGCACTGACCGTCACGCCGGCCCTTGCGCTGATCTTCATGCGCAAGGTCCCGCTCAAGGAACAGGAGCCGCCGCTGGTCCGTGTGCTCAAGCGGGGCTACCGCTGGATCCTGAGCAAGATGGTCCGGCGTCCGGTGGCAGGGTATGCGGCGTTCGGCGCCATGGCGGCGGTGGGCGCCCTGACTGCACCGCTGCTGGGCCAGTCGCTGCTGCCGGACTTCAAGGAGCGGGACTTCCTGATGCACTGGGTGACCCAGCCTGGTACGTCGGTGGAGGAGGAGTACCGCGTCAGCCAGAAGGCCTGCGCAGAACTCCTCACCATCAAGGGCGTACGGAACTGCGGCTCACACATCGGCCAGGCGTTCGCGGCCGACGAAGTGGTGGGGGTGAACTTCGGCGAAAACTGGATCAGCATCGACCCCGCCGCGGATTACAACACGACGCTCGCCAGCGTCAAGGAAGTCGTGGAAGGCTATCCCGGCATTCACCGCGACGTCCAGACGTATCTGAAGGAGAGAATCCGTGAGGTTCTCACGGGCGCCAGCAACGCCGTCGTCGTACGCCTATACGGCGATGACCTGGCGCTCCTGCGCAAGAAGGCAGCGGAAATCAAGGGCATCTTCAGCAGTACCGAGGGTGCGACGGATGTCCATACGGCGCTGCAGGTGGACGTGCCGCAGATCGAAGTCGAAGTTGACCTGGCAAAAGCCCAGAGCCTCGGGCTGAAGCCGGGCGACGTCAGGCGGGCCGCGGCGACGCTGGTGGCCGGTGAAGAAGTGGGCGACGTCTACCGGGGTGGCAAGGCCTACGACGTCCAGGTGTGGAGCCCCGTGGGTCTCCGCTCCGACATCACCAGCATCCGGAACCTTCCCATAGACACCCCCAGCGGGAAGCGGGTCCTGCTGTCCGATGTGGCAAGCGTCCAGCTCAGGCCGACACCGAACGTCATCGAGCGCGATGCCCATTCCAGGCGCATCGACATCGAGGCCAACGTGAAGGACGGTTCACTGGGCACGGTGGTGGCGGCGATGGAGGAAGGGCTCACCAAGGTGGAAATGCCTCCGGGTTTCCATACGGAAATCAAGGGAGAGTTCGCGGAGCGCCAGGAAGCGACCCGGACGCTGCTGACCCTCGCCATCGCGGCTCTTGCCGTGATTTACCTGCTCCTGCAGGTTGCCTTCGGGAGCTGGCGCCTGGCCACGCTGGTCATCCTCACCCTGCCGATCGCCCTCGTGGGCGGCGTGTTCGCCGCCTTCATGGGAGGCGGGGTGCTGTCACTGGGCTCGATTGTGGGCTTCCTGACCGTCATGGGCATCGCGGCACGCAACGGCATCCTGCTCGTCAACCACTGCCAGCACCTGGAGAGACACGAGGGGATGAAGTTTGGTCCCGAGCTGGTGCTGCGCGGTGCCGGGGAGCGGCTCTCGCCGATCCTGATGACCACCCTCGCGACGGGGCTGGCCCTCGTTCCGCTGGTGGTCCTTGGCAACATCCCGGGCCACGAGATCGAACATCCCATGGCGCTGGTCATCCTCGGCGGACTGGTGACGTCCACGTTGCTCAACCTCTTCGTGGTTCCGTCGCTCTACCTGAGGTTCGCCAGGCCGAAGGGGCGCCGCGACGAGGCACCGAAGGAGCCAGAGCTGGCCAATGCCTGACCTGAACCCGTGAGGATAATCAAGCCGTCCGCCGCCCACGCCCCGCCACACGCGGGAACGTGGGCGGCGGTGGCGCGGGTACGGAGTGGGGTTCCGCGCCTGACCGGCGGCGGCGCAGTTCGAGTGCCAGGCTTTCCTGCCCCCGCGCCATGGCCCAGCGGTGGTTGGCTGCGAACGCCGGCTTCAGCAGCCAGCTCAGGCGCCGGAGCAGCGGTTTGTGGGCGCTGACCTGCCAGTCGTACGTGACGACGGTTTCCGGGCCGTCCTGTTCGAAAACCCACCGGCCCGTTCCGTCGAGGTCGCCGGCAGCCCGGATCGTGAAGCCGCTGGTGGTGATCGGTGACGTGACGGTGAATGTCCAGCGGAGGGTATAGGGGAGCCATCCCTTGGTGAGCAGCCTGGCCATCCGCCCGACGCCGTTCTCCCCGCCCGGGTGGATGCGTTCCACCGCCAGATAGACCGAGGGCCACCAGTCCGGCAGGGTGGAGGGTTCGCCCAGGATGTCTGCCACTTCGTCCGGCGTTCCGGCCACACGCCACACAGTACGGAACACATAGTCGGTACTTCTGGTGCCGTGCGAATCCACCGTGGCCTCCTGCTGATTGCGCTCTGTAGTCCATTCAAGCGCTGTCCGCCCCTCGGCTCAATGCCCCCGTCTATATCCCTGGCTGGGCGGCCTGTACTGACTTAACACCCCGCCATAGACTGCTGACGTACGTCGCTCTCTAACGCAAGGAGAAGTCATGAACTACGCAGGGACCGGCAACGAGAAAGCTGTGGCGGCCACCGATCTCAACAGGACACACGTCGGGCTGACAGTCAGTTTCCAGCCCGACGACGCCACCCTGGTATTTGGCCGCATCGGCGCCATCGTGCGTAAGGACACTGGGGTGATCATCGCCCTGGACGGTGTGGATGGCACCGCAGGGCTGCAGACGAATTACAGCGTGTCCCCGACTCAGAAAGTGTACGTCCAGCCGGACATGCTGACCAACACCGAAACCACCATCAAGGATCTGTTTGGCAAGGTCCAGGAGAATCTGCGCGGCCACAAGGGAGACCAGCGGCCGGACGAAATGTAGGACCGGCCGCCCACCGCCGGAACGGGCAAGGCAGACGGGCAAAGCAATGGGTGGAAGTTAGACGAAAGGAACACTTCATGAAGAAAATCCTTATGGTACTGACCAGCGTTTCCGAGATCGGCGATACCGGAGAGAAGACCGGCTACAACGTGGCCGAAGCTGCACATCCCTGGAAGGTCTTCAAGGATTCCGGGCATTTCGTCGACTTTGCGTCCATCCAGGGCGGCCAGCCCCCGCGTGACGAGGTGGACTCAGCAGATCCCATCCAGGTCGCCTTCACCGAGGACGAGACCACGCGCGCCGGTCTCTACAACACTGCCCGCGTCGACGTCGTTGATCCCGCACAGTACGACGCCGTCTTCCTCGTGGGCGGCCACGGCACCATGTGGGACTTCCCGGACAGCGAAGGCTTGCAGAATCTGGTGGCCAGCGTCTACAACGCCGGCGGCTTGGTGGGCGCGGTCTGCCACGGACCGGCCGGCCTGCTGAAGGTGGAATTGGAGAACGGGTTCCGCCTCGTCGAGGGCAGGAAGGTTGCCGCCTTCACCAACGACGAGGAGGTTGCCGCAGGGAAGGACAAGGTCATCCCGTTCTTTTTGGCAGACCGACTTGAGGAACAGGGCGCCACCCATGTCTCCGCTGGTGTCTTTGAGGAAAAGGTCGTGGTCGACGACCGGCTGGTGACCGGCCAGAACCCGGCCTCAGCCGCCGGCGTGGCCAAGGAGATGGAGAAGCTCTTCGCAGAGGTCATCCACCAGGAAAAAGCCGAGGAACAGCACGAGACGGAGGCTCTGCGCGCCGGGAAGGACGCCGAGAAGAACGCCAAGAAGGCTGCTGCGGCAGGCACCGAGCACTAAAAGCCCGCAGCGCACTGATACTGGCGGCCGCCCCGACGACAGGGCGGCCGCCAGTCGCCGTACGTGCGCGCCGGCAACCACACAGTCCAACGCATCTGATTTTCCGCTGCGCTCAGTGCCTACGAGTACGTTCCAGACAAAGCGAAAGGCCCTGCTTCCCTTCGTTTACAAGGGAAGCAGGGCCTTTCTCATTGGCGGTGACGGTGGGATTTGAAACCTTTCCACCCCTACTGCTGGCGCGGAAAACCCCTAGAACTCGCGGATTCTCATCACGGTAAATCACCTGTTTTCACCGCACATGTGGGCAGGAGGTGGGCAAAATGTGGGCACTGCTGTTTACTCGGCTTTCCGCCTAATTGGAGAGGGCCTTTTCTACAGCCTTCATCGGCGCGAGCAGCCGGAGTGTGTTGGGGATCTGCTTCAGGCCAGGCTTTTGGTAGAAGGAGACGAGGCCCTCGTTCTCTGCGTCTACGGCAAACAACTGCACAGGGCTCCGTTTGTGGGCCTCGTATGCTTCCGCCATAGCCAGCCGCAGCAGTCGCTTACCGTGCCCCATGTCCTGCCACGGTTCTGCCACGCCCATCTGGCACAGCAATATGGCAATGGACTGACCTTCGGTGGAACCTGCCCGGAGCTGGCTGGTCATTCCCTCCGTCGCGACAATGATTGTTTTCAGCGCGAAGAAGGCGACGATCTCCTCGGCCTCATTGAGGCACAGGTGGGTTCCGACAAGCTTTCGGTTGGGCATGGCCTTGGTCTGGAACCACTCATCTACCGATTCAAGGCCGCAGCGAAACTCCGTGAGGTCGTGATCCGGGCACAGCTTTTCAACCTGATTCCAAGGGGGTGTCATTCAGGCCCAGAACGCTCGCATCTGGGCGGCAATAGCATCTTCGTCGAGGGCGTCGATGAAGCCCTCGGGAACGAGAGCAACAGAGTCGTGGAAGACCCGCTCGGCGGCCGGAACCTTGTGCCGGAAGTAGGCCCGCAGTTCGTCATCCGGAATGACGGTGCGGTACGAGCCGTCGTAGTTTTGCAGCCAAGGGTCCTGACGGTGTGTCAAATTGCGCAACTGCCCCGCAGAGTAGTCCTTGTATTTGTCCCATACTGACCTGAGGAAATGCTCAACGTCTTCGGGGACACCGGCTGTCTCAACCGCGGGGCTGACTTCGCGGGCAACAAGGATTTGATTGATGCTCATGTAGCGCTGGTACGTCTTGTACACGACTGGGCCGTGCTTGAACGCCTCGAGGTCTTCGTCGAACAACCTCTCATCGGTGGAGGCAAGGTAGTTGGCCTGGGCGAAGTAGAGGAGCTTCTGCAGCTTCAGCGGAGTTACGTCGGGTTCCTGGCGCGCCGCGTCCATGTCCAAGAAAAAGTTGGTGATGGCATCAACGCTCAGATGGTGACTGAATAAAACATTCGATTCGTTATGTACGTTCGTCATGTCCCCACTCCCCTCCGAGGTAACGAAAACGAGCCAACTTCACTTTTTCGTGAAGGGCTCGTATGAATTCTTTGTTGTCCACGTTGTTGTCCACAGGATTTCCCCACGTTTCCCACATGCACTGTACTTCAGTGTACATGTTTTGAGTGTGCGGGAGGGTGCGTGGAGGTGCGTGGAGGTGCGGCGTCGTGCGCAGGGCGGCCGCCCACAGGGGTGCCGCTGCGACTGGCAGAAAGTCAGTCGAAGGGATCCGGTTCTGATTCTTTCCACCACTCATCGGCGGCGTTCTTGCGCTGCCGGACCCATTCAACGAGGCGTTTGATGTCCTCCTCATGCAACATGATCCGGCGGTTGCTGAGCCTGGTATGGAACCCGGATTCACGCGCGTAGCGGCGTAGCTCGGTCTTGGTCATGCCCAACTCTGGCGCGACCTGCTCCGGCGTGCGGAATATAGGCACTACAGTTCCGCTGCTCACCAGTGGGGGACGTCTTCGGGCTTCGCGTAGTTGCCGATCTGGTGGACTCGCCATTCGCCGTACTCGGGGCGCCACACCATGGTGACAATGGCGGCCGCGGATATGATCTGGTCTCCTACGGCGTGAAAGCTGCCGCTGCCCCCGCGGAGGATCTTGAAGTAGGCGACGTCGTCGTCGCCCATAGCGCGGTCGGCGTTCGATCCGTATGCGCGCCGCCCGATGCTGGCCAGGAGTGCGGAGGCTTCGCTGAAGTCGCCCCATGATTCCAGCGATTCAGGCGTGACAAACCGGGCCAGGACATCGGCAAAGTTCTGGTATTCGTCGAGCGCGTCACAGAACATCATCCCGAGCGAAACGGGATTTTGCATGGACGCATCATCCTCAGGGAGATGGTTCCGCACGTCTTCCTCTGTTGACGGGCGGAACGCCTCTGCCGGCGGCTGGTCATCTGGGTGCTGGTTGTAGGCCATGGCTCCCAGCGTAGTGGCGAGCACTGACTAATTACTTCGCAACTACGTGCGCAGGGCCCCCATTCGGCGCGAAATCTCCATTGCCGCGGCTACGGGGTTGGTCTGCTCGTTGACCTGGATCGGCCGCTGGCTGCTGATGGCCGCCGTCAGGCGATCGATCTGCAGATCCAAGGATCCGCCGGCGCCAGTGGCTGCCTGCGCGGGAATGGAGTGGAGCTGGCCGTATCCGCCCGCCAAGGCCTTCGAGGGGGCTCCGTGCCCGTGTAGCTGCTCCCGGAACCGGTAGACGGCCTGCTGGCCGCCCATGGCGTCCACGTCCTGCGCGGTGAGGACGTGCTCGCCCTTGGCTCCGAGGAACAATTGGGAGTCGACGCCCTTGGGGCCAGGCGCCGTGTCCAGATCGCCGCCTCCCGCCCGCTTGATCGGCTTAGCGCCGAGAGCTGACCTGAGTGCGTTCTCCATGCCGAGGCCGATCTGCAGCATTGCCTTGCCGATCGCGCCCTGCTGCGACTCGATGCCCTTCACCACGGCCGCGGCGCCGTTCACGCCGCCCTTGAACATGGAGTCAGTGACGGCGTTCCCGGCAGCCAGTGAGGCACTGTCGATGGCGGTCATGGTCTTGTTCAAGTCCTTGACCTGCGCCGAGGAAGCCTGCAGGAGCGAGTCCGCGGCCTGCGTCCCGGCTGTGGTGCCGAGCCCGGCGACCTCTTGGAGGATGGCCCCGGAGAATCCCTTCTGCTGCAGCCGCTTGAGTTTCCCGGCGAAGCCCTGCACCTTGGCGAGGAACCCCTTGGCGTCGGCGATGGTGTTGGCCACCGCACCCGCACCGAACAGGCCCTGCCGCTGCACTGTCTTCCCGAGGCTGAACTCCCCGGACAACGCATTGGCAACCTGCCCCCGGACCTGTGTGAGGTCCGTGAGCTTCTGCTTCGCCGTGTCCAAGGATTTCCCGAGCGCATCCGACCTGGCATGCAACCGGCGGAGCGCTTCGTCACCCGCGTTGGCCCGGCCAATCAGAAACGCCCGCTGGCTGGGTACGTTGCCGCTGGTCGCTACCGTCCGGAGGCGGTCACTGAAGCTGTACGCCGACGACAGCGAGTCGTCCACAGTCCGGTAGTTCTGGCCGCGGGCATCATCGAGCCCCAAGCCCGTGAGCTGCTCCGAACGGTAGGCGGCTGACTTCCTCAGCTCAGCTGCCCGTCTCGTGGCCGCTGCCTGACGTTCCCTGTAGAGCCGGTTGGCGCGCGCGTTGGCGGACTCGCCAATGTGGCCGCCCGTGGCGAACTTGGGGATGTTGCCCATGTCCAGCAGTGCCCGGAATCGGTAGACCTCAGCCTGGCCGCCCATTTTCTGGACCTCGGCTGCCGTCAGGACGTGCTCACCGTTGGAGAGCCACGTCAGGACGTCATCAGACGTCCCCGAGCCGGGCCCGTGGATCGCGCCGCCGTCAGCGTGGAAGGTAGGTTTCGCGCCCTGCCTGCCGCCCGTGTTGTCGTGTACCGAGGCGGAGCTGGTAGACACGGTCTGGATGGTGTCCTCATGCGTGATGATGTAGACGTGTGACGTCTTGCCGTTCAGCTGGTCGGCCTTGGTACCTACGCCGTTCAGCTTGGCCATGGAGTCGGCGTAGTTCTGGATCGCCGTGTTGATGTTGGCGTTCTTGGGGATGCCCAACACCTTGCGGGCCATGGTGTCTGCCGCGCCGCCCGTGATGCCGAACTTGGCGTAGTTCGCGATCAGCGAGTCATAAGTGCCGTGCAGGTTCTTCTGCAGATCACTCTGAGACGCGCCGTTCTCAGCCATCGCCTTCGTGTTCGCGATGCCCGCTTGGGCCATCTCGTCCAGGGCCCGGCGGTTGGCCTTGCCGCCCTCGGTCGTGATGTCGAGCGTTGCCCCGTACTTGGCGATCGAGGCGTCCATCCCTTCGAGGGATTCCTGCCACTTGATCGACGCCTCATTGGCCGTGAGCTGCACCAGTCCCGCGGCAAACATGGCATCCAGCAGCTTCGCAAGGGAAGCCGTCGTGCCGTCCGCATTCAGGCCGATGTCCGCCAGTGCCTTGGCGTGCTCGGCATCAGCAACCGCCGCCGCCTCATCGGCGGCCGTCTTCTGTTCCGTGGCGGACTGTGCGGCCTGCATGCTGGCCGGGATCCTGCCTGCTGCCAGCATGAGGAGTTCGTTCGGCTGGAGGGCTACGCCTGCGGCCTGCCCCATGGCAAGCAGGGCGTCCTTGTAGCCGGGCATCTTATCCAGGGCGTCCTGCGCTGACTTGCCGTTGTTCTCGAATTCTTTGGACAGGAGGTTGAAGGTCTTCGCGGCGGACTCGGCGCCACCGTTGGAGGTGATGGTTCCCAGCGTTTCCCCGAGCTTCGAGAGCCTGTCGTCCAGCTGGCCGAGGTCGCTCTTCACGCCGATTATGCCCGTGAAGCCGTCGAAGAACTGGTTGACGTCCTTCTCCCAGCCATGGTTGCTGAGCCGTGCCACGGCATCGGCCATGCCGTTCACGTTCTGGACGCTGTCTTGGCCGAAGGCTTTGTCCAGCCCTTGGAATACCGAGTCGAGGTCTGAGGACTTCGCTGCCTTGCCGGCGCTGGAGACTTTGAGGACGGCGTTTGCGTACTCCTCGGCAGACTTGCTCTTCTTCTCGGTGAAGATGCTGCCCAGGATCTGGAGGCCAGCGAAGGCGATCGCGACGCCGCCGGCGGCTTTGGTGATCTTGCCAAGCGTTCCGGGGATCCTGGAGCCTGCTGTGCCGAGGTTACGGAAGGCGGATACTGTCTCGATTGCGGCCGGTACCACCTTGAGGAAGGCGCCTCCGAGAAGTGCGCTGCCACCGACGACGCCAGCCAAGGTGACGCCGAGGCCCAGCAGCTGCGGGTTCATCTTGCCCAGGGAGTCGATAAAGTCCTCAGCGGTCTGTACCACGCCGCGGAGTGCCTGTGCCGCTCCGCTGCCGCCCTGAATCAGGACGGTGTCGAATGAGCCGCCGAGCTTTTCGAGGTCCCCGGCGAGGTTGTCCTGCTTGATGGAGGCTGTGACAGCGGCGTAGCCGGAGTCGTTTACCTTGTTCGTCCAGTCCTGTATGCCCTTCGCGCCCTGCTCATACAGGACGTTGGCGGCACGGACGGCGTCAGAACCGAAAATGATCTTCTCGGACGCGGCGCGCTGCTCAACGGTGAGGCCCTTCATGGAGGTCTGGAGGACGCCGGCGAACTTGGACAGCCCGATGAAGTTGCCCTGCGAGTCGTAGGCTGAGATGCCGAGGCGCTCCATCTCCTCTTTCGCCTCTTTCGAGGACGGGGTGAGGGACTGGAGCATCGTCTTGAAGGAAGTGCCAGCGTCAGAACCGACCAAACCTGCGGAGGCGAATGCTGCCAGGCCGCCCGTCGTCTCCTCGATTGAGAGGCCGGTAGCCGCCGCCACCAGGCCACCCTGCTTCAGGGCCATGCCCATGTCCTCGACGGAGCCCTGCGCCTTGCCCGCGCCGGCCGCCAGAAGGTCGGCCACGTGGGGCAGGTCAGATCCCTGCAGCTTGAACTGTGTCATAGCGGTCGCTGCCAGTTCGGCGGCGTCAGCCACGGCGAGGGAACCCGCGGCGGCCAGCGACAGGGCACCGTTGAGGCCGCCGTTGAGGATGTCCTTTGTTGTGACGCCAGCTTTGGACAGTTCGGTGATGGCGTCAGCTGCCTCCTTAGCCGAGTAGGACGTGTCAGCGCCTGCTTTGATTGCCGCTTCGCGCAGCTGGTCCATGTCCCCCGCTGAGGCGTGCGTTGCCGCCTTCACCTCGGACATGGCCTTATCGAACTCGGCGAACTTGGCGATGGCCAAGCCGACGCCGGCCACGGCCGCGCCGCCGAAGGCTAGCAGGGACGTGCCAGCTGTGGACCAAGCCTTTTCGTGGGTGTGCGCCGACTGGACGAGGCGGCCCATGCCAGTGGTGGCCTGTTCACCTGCGGCGCCAGCTGCGCGGCCCGTGCGGGCGGCCGATTCGGCTGCCTGGTCCATCTGGCGGCGAAAGTCGCCGATCTCGGCTCTGAGCCGGACTACTACGCTTCTCTCGGACATATTTCTCCCTGGGTATTTGAAAGAGTTCGAAACATCCAAGGGTTTTGTATACATATTCTATCAAGTGCAAAACCCGGAACCTCGAAAGTTTTGAACCCTCCGCGGACTTTTTTCATCTCACCGGCGGTGGTGTTTAGATGGCCCCGCCATGGGACGTGTCCCCAGGGGTGTCCACGGCAATGGACGGCCCCTGCCGCCTCGTGAATCATGGATGGGTACGCGCTCAGTGCGTACCCATGGGGTCAGTACTACTGACGTCACCAGCCCAAGTCGCTGAAGTCGTTGGGGCGGAAGCTTCTGTCGAGGACAGCCGCCCACACGTCAGGGGATGCCCGCCGACCGTACGTCACGCCGGGCGGCACTCGCACCCGGAAGCAGATCCCACCCTTGAACCATGCCCGGACCACGCCTCGAGGCGCCTGGATGGTCTGTTGCAGCACCCGGTTCGGGGCAGCGTCCGCCGGAGCCGCTGGGAGGCTCCGTGCGGCCCTCCTACTGCTGGCCATCGCTGATCCTCCATCCCAGCGCCGCCATCGCCTTCGGGGTGAGCCCCAGCGCCTCCCCAGCGTGGCGGCATTCCTGCGCTACCCACGCCGAACCGTCACCGGCCAACAGCCTTGTCTCGTACTGCACCAGCAGGGCCACAGTGCCGCGGTAGGAGTCGTCCCACTGTGTGGCCTGGGGAGACTCCCACAGCTCCGTCCAGCGGGCCTGCTCCACCTCATCCCAGTCACGGGACCTAGGCAGTTCCGGGACAGGCAGCGTGCACCCCTCCGCGGGTAGCTCCACAAGAGCTGCCCGGATGGCCGCCGCCTGCGGCCGGTATGCCCTCGAATTAGGCTTCGTCATGTTCCTCTGAGTGCCCATTCACGGGCCTCCTTTCGTCGTCAGATTGAGGTTGAGCGGTTGGCAAACCTCCTACTCCCCTCACCGTCGGTGTTTGGTTTCGCGCGCCTTGGCCTCCCCTCCCCCTTCGGGTGGTGGTGCACAGGCCGGGCCCTGAGGCGGACCCGGTCCCGTGCCGAGAGAGCCGCCGGCTACTTCTGCTTGGCTGCCTGCCCGAACCGTCGTCGTGCTTCGGCTATGCCTACTGCTGCGCCGCCGCGGGTGTCGGTAGTAGCGACCCCCTTTTCGTCGCTTTCGGTTGTGTCTTGGCCGAATCGCTTACGTGCCTCTGCTTTGCCCTTGTCCCATGCGCTGAGCGTCTCTGTCTCGGTGGTGTCGTCCATGGCCTATGCGTCCTGCTCGGCGTGTGCTGCTCGTGCTGTGGCTTCTGCTGCCTTGACTGCAGCAGCGAGCTCGGCTTCGGTGGGTACCCAAGGCTGGGCGTCAGGGTTGTCGAGGATCCAGGCGTGCATCTCTACGGGGTCGGGCTGGCCGTCGCCCATCGTGGGCCATGGTGCGGTGAGCTGTTCGTTGCCCCAGCGTGCCGAGGTGCGGCGCTGAAGGAATGTTGGGTCAAGCTCTGCGTAGTTCTCGAGTGTGCCGAAGGTGGATAGCCGCTGGATGTTTTCAAGGGACCCGAGCCGGCCGATGATGTCTGACTGCGCAGTTCGTATCTGGAAGACGGTGGTGCGGTGCTTGAGCATCTCCGCCCATTCGTCTGCTTTGCCCTCCTCGATGGCGTGCTCTGCGTCGTGGATGCCCCGCAAGCCCAGTTTGCGGGACTTGGCGTAGGCGTCCTGCAGTGTGTCGTTCAGGTGCCGGAGCAGTCTGTCCTTTCCTGTTCGGATGATGTTGTCCAGTTCGATGCCGAGCAGCTTCTCGGCCGCGTCCATGAGCGCGACGGCGGCTGCGGCTTTGCGGGCCTGGTCGGTCGCGTCGGCGGCTTCGGATGTGCTGGTTTCGACCGTGGCGGCTACGTTGCCTGAGGGCGATTCCAGCAGCAGAGCTTCCGCTAGCCCTGAGGCTATGGCGGCGAGGCTAGCTTCGGCGTCCTGCTGTGCGCGGGCAGCCGCGGCATGTAGCGCTTTGAGCCCGTTCACTGCGGCTACATGGGCGTCGTAGCCGGGGAGGGATGCGAGGGCGGCGCGGAGCGGGGCTGAGGGGTTGAGGAATCTGGGGGCTGAGGGGATGTAAGTCATGGTTTGTCCTAGCGGTTGTTGTCGGAAGGCTGGTGTTTGTGGTCCTGCATGCGTTGGGCGTCGAGTATGTTCGGGGATGCGAGGCCGCGTTCGACCAGTTCCCGCGCGAGCTTGCCGCCGCTTTGGATTGGTTCTGGTCTGTTGCGTGGCTGGCGTTTGGTCCAGCCGATGTCATGCTTCTGCTTTCCCATTGGGGTCCTTCTTTGGTTGGTGGTGGGCTTCTAGTCGGTCGGCTATGTCGTGTAGGAGGTCGGCCATTTTTCGGGCTTCTGCTGGGTTGAGGTGGGCTTTGATTTCGTTGCCTCTGAATATCCCGACTCCGGGTGTGATGGTCCCGTCTGCGTCTCGCCATTGCCAGGGCTGAAGTCTGACGAATGGGCGCTTGCGAGTCGTCAAGTTGGTGTCACTCATTGGTGTCTCCTGGTTCGTAGATTGCGAGGCGGCTTTCTGCTTCGAGGGCCCGCGCCTGCCACTTTCGGAACAGCTCGTGTTCTTGGAGGGCTTTGGCTTTGAAGATCTCGCAGAGGTCGAGGAGGTCCTGGCGTGAGAGATTCGTCGTCATGATGCTCTCCGCTCATTGGCGGGAAAGAGTTTTTCCAGCGCGGCCAGCTGCCGGGAGCGTTCATCTTCGAGTGAGAAATTTCCATCCAATGCGGCTTCTTCTTCTCGCGCGCGCGTTGGTTCCCTAGTTACGTAACTGGGCTGAATTGTTGTTCCTCCTTGTGTCTCCTCTTGTATTCCTCCCTGTGGTTCCTCAGTTCTCCTAGGGGGCAACGGATCGTTGGGGCTGTTCCCAATGAATCGTTGGGGCAGGTGGGGCAACGATTCGTTGGGGTATGGGGCAACGTTTTGTTGGGGCAGGTGGGGCAACGATTCGTTGGGGCTCTTGGGTGATTCGCGAGAGTGTCGCGAGCCCTCGCGCGCGACTTGAGACCAAGAGACTCCTCGGCCGCTGCCACTCCTGCCGTCGTCTGCGGCGACGAAGGTGAACTCAGAGTCGAGCGCCAGGGCGTATTCTGCCCGGACTCCCTGCCGTGCCTGTCCGCTCGAAACAACGGCGCCAGCTTTCACCAGCGCCGCGAGTGTTTTCCTGAATACCTCAGAGGCACTGGCCCGCTTCCCCTGAGGGTCGAGTCCCAGTGCCTCTGCTACGGCCACCCATCCGCCGAAGTAGACTGGCGGCTTGTCTGCATCGAGAGCGGTGTTTGCCATGAACGCCAAGGCTCTTGCCTCCTTGTGCCCAAGGTGTCGCCAGTGGGCGAATACCTTTGCGACGTTCTGTGCTCCCATGCGGCGGATTCCGTTCGTGTTCGGGGGCTCAGGCGGGCGAGCCGAAGATGAGCTTGGCGAGGGTGGCCGGCCCTGCCAGGGCGAGGTACAGGAGGCAGGTTGCGAGGATCCAGAACGCTGCTTGCGCTGTCTGCTGGATCGCCCGGCGCTTCATTCGGTGGCTCCGAGGGCGCGGGCCGCTGCTTCGAGATCCAAGGCGAGCTGCAGCGCGGCGGCCGGTGTCAGCTCGGCATAGTTTGGTGCCCGGTGGTCCGCCATCCAGAGCTCTAAGCTGTGGCGGTTGGTGCTGCCGTCCCAGACCGGCTGGATGATCCAGCGCTGTTTAACGATGTCCGCACCGATCCAGCGGTTCTGCGATCCGTGAGCCAGGGTGTAGCCGGCGGGCGGCATCGGGATGGGGCCGAGCAGCTCCAGCAGGTCCGTCGCCGTGATGCCTAGCGCTTCAGCCATGTCTCCGAGCTCTCGCACCGTGGCGGGGGCCTTGATAGTCTTGTTCACAGGGATCTCCTACTTAGTGGTCGGTGGTTTCTTGGGCCGTGACGGACTTTGGCGAGGCGTCACGGTCTTTTTCTGTCTTCAGGGAGACCTTGCACGCCTTGGCCGGCGTGGTCCCCTGGGCCTTGTATGGGTTGATCGCGGCAACCGCGGCGTCATTCAGCGGGCCCTGATGGTCAACGCCTCGCCAGAATCCGAGCTCAAACGCGGCCGCCAGGTCAGCCTCTGTGTAAACCTTGCTCACGCTGGCACCCGCTCGCCGGTCTGCTGGCGGGTCTGAGCATCCAGCCAGGCGCTCACTTCAGAGGCCCTGTAACGGATACTCCTGCCTCCCAGCTTGATGAACTTGGGGCCCTTGCCCATGTAGCGCATCTGAGCCAGTGCCCCTGGGGTGGTCCCCAACCATTCGGCTACGGATTCCGCTTTCAGGACTTTGTCCGCTTCCATCCTGACCTCCATTTATCTCTAGGCGACTTTCATCTTTTGAATGTCTACATGCATAGTAATCACATGCTTTGCCGTCCGTCAACAATGGGAGGTGTGCTTTCATCTTTTGTATGTCACCATTGGGGCATGGCAGGAAAGAAGATGGACCTTGGACCTACCGGCGGTACCGTCGCCGGCAATCTCACGCGGCTAAGGGAGGATGCCGGGCTGACCTACACGGAAGTGTCGCGGCTGCTCGCAGAAGTTGGCCGTGATGTTTCTCCGCTCGGCGTTCGGCGAATTGAGGACGGCACGCGTCGGGTAGACGTTGATGACCTAATGGCCCTGTCTGTGGCACTCAATGTGAATCCGAACGCACTGTTGCTGCCAAGCTACGCCGGTGATGCTGAGGCGGGCCATGACGTCACGGGCATGCCGATCGAGACGACGGGCACGGACCTGTGGGCATGGGCGGACGGGTGGCAGGCGCTGCCAATTCACCGGGCGGACGCCCCTGAGCTGGACCCGCAGGCAGTCGGCATGGAGCTCGGGCGGCAAATGTACGCCAAGCGGGCAGCACTGGAGGGGCGCGGGTTCCTGGACAGGGTGCGGCCCAGTGGCGAATCGAGTACGGCCAGGACATTCCTGGCAGCAGTGAGTAAAGCCGTTGAAGATGTTCGGCCAGGTCGGTGGGTGTCTCTGTGGTTCCACAGTAACGAGTGCGGCCCCAAGGCCTCGCGGGTGACTGCGTATCCGGAGGGCGGCTGGAGCGATGTCTCCAAGTACTTCGATCGGATCAAGGCAGAGCTTGCCGGCATTGTTGATTCTGAGCTGGCCCGCCCGTTCATCAAGGACATTTCGGTGAATCGAGAGAGCCATGGCAACGATTGAGCCTTACGACACGAAGGCAGGCCGGCGTTACCGCGTCCGCTACCGGAAGCCGGACCGCACGCCAACGGATAAACGTGGCTTTCGGACCAAGCGTGACGCCGAGCTGTTCAAGGCGAGCGTTGAGGTATCTAAGGCACGCGGGGAGTTCATCGATGACACGGCATCTAAGGCGCTGATTGGTCCGCTGGGCGCTGCGTGGCTGGCTCGCCAAACCCATCTGAAGCCGTCGGCGTACCGGCCGCTCGAATCAGCCTGGAGAATCCACGTGCTGCCCGCATGGGGGAGTGTGGCTGTGGCCGACGTCCGGAAAACGGCTGTTCAGCAATGGGTGTCCGAACTGACGCTAGGAGATCCGGACGCGACACCGGCCCGGAAGCCTAAAGGGGCCACGCTGGTCATCCGGGCCTATGGAATACTGGCCGCCATCCTGGACGATGCGGTGAGCGATAGGCGGACACTGAGCAATCCCGCCCGTGGCGTATCGCTTCCCCGGAAGGTGAAGAAACCGCATGTGTATCTCAGCCATGATCAGGTGCACGAGATGGCGGCCGCGAGCAAGTACCCGGGGCTGGTCCTAGTGCTGGCCTACTGCGGCATCCGCTGGGGCGAGGCAACCGCGCTGAAGGTCAAGCACCTAGACATGCTGCGCCGCAGGCTAATGATCGAAGAGAATGCCGTCCAGGTGGGCTCTGTAATCCACGTCGGGACACCGAAGAACCATAAGAAACGGACTGTGCCCTTCCCGCGGTTCCTGGCGAAGCAGCTGGCGCACCAATGCGAGGGCAAGGGCCGGGATGACCTGGTGTTCCCAGATGAGAACGGGCACTATCTGCGCGCTGCCCGGGTGCACGAGGACAACATGAGCTGGTTTGCCTACGCAATAAAGCGGGCCGGCGTCCCTCGGATCACGCCGCACGACCTGAGGCACTCGGCCGCGAGCTTCGCCGTGTCGGCTGGCGCCAACGTCAAGGTAGTGCAAAAGATGCTGGGCCACAGCTCCGCGGCCATGACACTGGACACGTACGCGGACCTCTTTGACGGGGACCTGGACTCAGTTTCAGACGCTCTAGATAACGCCGTCTCACTGGCAAGTGTGGGCAAAAAGTGGGCAAACACCTGATTCGGAGCAAAGCGAAAGGCCCTGCTTCCCTTTGTTTACAAGGGAACCAGGGCCTTTCTCAGTGGCGGTGACGGTGGGATTTGAACCCACGTTGGCTTTGACACCAAACAACATTTCGAGTGTTGCACCTTCGGCCGCTCGGACACGTCACCAACCTGTATAGGGTACCGGAGCAAGGCCTCCATCCCCAAAACGGCACTCTGCAGCGGTCCGCCAGGTGGGCCACGCCGGGCCTCCTCTTCCCCGGAAACGCGGCCGGGCACTAGATTCATAAGCAAGATGACTACTTCCCAGCAGACCGCACAAGCGACCTCATATTGGACCACCGGCCCGGACCAGGGTGAGCTCCGCACCGAGGAGCTTCGCCGTCCTGGCCCCGATGAGGCTATGGTCCGAACCCTGTATTCGGGCATCAGCAAGGGCACCGAACTCGTGGTGCACCGTGCCGCTGTTCCGCCCTGTGTGGCGGAGCAGATGCGCGCCCCGTACCAGGAGGGTTCCTTCCCCTCGCCGGTGAAGTTCGGATACCTCTCCGTGGGAGTCGTGGAGGAGGGCCCGGAGAGCTGGGTCGGGCAGGCGGTGTTCTGCCTCCACCCGCACCAGGACCGGTACGTTGTTCCGGTTTCCGCGCTGACCCGTGTTCCCGACGCCGTCCCTCCCCGCCGGGCGGTGCTCACCGGCACCGTGGAAACCGCCGTCAACGCGCTGTGGGAGGCCGGGCCGAGGCTGGGCGACCGCATCGCGGTGATCGGCGCGGGACTGGTGGGGGGCATGGTGGCCACGCTGCTCCGCACGTTCCCCTTGGCGAGGCTCCAGCTTGTGGACCTGGACCCGGCGCGCAAGGAGCTCGCCGATGCCCTGGGCGTGGACTTTGCCCACCCCGACGACGCCCTGCCGGACTGCGACATCGTCTTCCACTGCTCGGCCTCGGAGGGCGGCCTGGAACGCAGCCTCAAGCTCGTGGGCGACGAAGGCGAGATCATCGAGATGTCCTGGTACGCGGACCGCAAAGTCACCCTCCCACTGGGGGAGGACTTCCACGCCCGCCGGCTGTCCATCCGTGCGAGCCAGGTGGGAGCCGTTGCGCGGGCCCGCCGCCACCGCCGCACCACCGCCGACCGGCTGGACCTTGCCGTGTCGCTGCTGGAGGACCCTGTCTTTGATGCCTTCCTGACCGGCGCCTCAGCATTCAGGGAGCTGCCCGAGGTCGTCCAGCGGCTCTCGGACGGCAGCCTGGATGCGCTGTGCCACGTCATTGACTACTCACGCAAGTACCCGTCAACCGAAACGAAGAGGTAACCAGTGTTCAGCCTGACCGTCCGACGCCATTTCATGATCGCCCACAGCCTTCCCCGGGAGGCGTTCGGGCCCGCCCAGGCCCTGCACGGGGCAACCTTCGTGGCGGAGGTGACCTTCCGTCGTCGTTCGCTCAACGACGACGCCATCGTCCTGGACATCGGCGCCGCGGGCGGGATCATCGAAGAGGTCCTCGCGGGACTCAACTACCGCAACCTGGACGACCACCCGGACTTCGCCGGCAAACTGAGCACCACGGAGGCACTGGCCCAGTACATCGCCGAGGCCGTGGCGGATCAGCTGCGGGACGACACCGACGGCCGCGAGCTGTCCGGCCTGGACGTCACGCTGCGGGAAAACCCGGACGCCTGGGCCTCCTTCGCCCTCGACCTGTCCCGCGGCTAGCTGCACCATGCAACCCCGTCCGGCCGCCGTCCGGCTGCTCGTCCCCGGGAACATCCGCCACAATTCGGGCGGCAACGTCTATAACGCGGCACTGGCGCACGGACTCTCGCAGCTGGGCGTCAGCGTGGACGTGGAACCGGTGGGGGGCACCTGGCCGGTAGGCAGCAGTGAAGAACGACGGCGGCTGGCTGGCCTGCTGCGGTCCGGCACCGGTGACCCGGCCCGGGGATTATCGGCAGGGGGAACCGTGACGATCCTGGACGGGCTCGTCGCCTCCGGCGCCCCTGAAGCGCTGGAAGCGGCCGTCGCCGGCGGGCAACGCCCGTGGATCCTGCTGCACATGCCGCTGATCGACCATCCGGAACTGGAGATCCGCGCCCTCCGCGCTTCCGCCGGCGTGATCTGCACAAGCGGCTCTGCCGCGGCTGAGATCACCCGGCGTCACGGCGCCGCCCGCGTCCACGTGGCGCTGCCCGGAACGGAGAAAGCCGAGCCGGCCGCGGGTTCCGAGCCGCCGCACATTCTCTCCGTGGCCGCCTTGCTGCCGAACAAGGACCAGCTGCTCCTCCTCGGCGCCCTGGCCCAGGTGCAGGACCTGCCGTGGACGGCGGCGCTGGTCGGTTCTGATGAGGCGGACCCGGACTACGCGCGGGAAGTCAGGGCGGCGCTGGGCGGGTACGGGCTGGAGGGCCGCGTGCGGCTTGCCGGCGAACTGACGGGATCCGCGCTGGAAGAGCAGTGGCATGCGGCGGATCTAAGTCTGCTCGTGTCCAGGGTGGAGGCGTTCGGGATGGTGGTTACCGAGTCGCTCGCTCACGGCGTTCCCGTGGTGGTCCGCAGCGGCACGGGCGCCGTCGAAGCACTGAACTTGGGTGCCGTGAACCCGGATGCGCCGGAACGCGGCGGAATGCGGCTGCCGGGGGCCGCCGTCGTCCTCGACACAGACCCGGCACCACTCGAAGCGGTGCTGCGCAGCTGGCTCACCACGCCGGAGCTGCAAGCGCAGTGGCGCCAGGCGGCGCTCGCCGGACGGGACCGGCTTCCCGGCTGGCACGCGACCGCCCGGCACGTCCTGGAAATCATCGGCGGAACGGCTCCGGGGCCCGGCCATTCCTCGGACCGGCTTGCTAGTGGACAATGAGCGCATGACTATCCACGTCTCGCAGTCCGATGGCATCCGCACCGGGGAGGTCCAACCAGAGGCGCTCACTCCCGAACTGCTCCGGGCGTGGGCCTGGCACAAGCAGGGACTGGACGGCACGCTGGCCGGCTTCACCTCGGACGAGGTGTTCGCCCGGGCAGGCTGGGCACGCTCTGTGGGCGGCGCCAATCCCTACCTGACGCTCTTTGCGCGTGCCGGCATTCGCCGCGATCAGGTGGACCAGGACGTCCTGGACCTGCGGATCCACGAGCTGCCCACGGCCCGCGGCTGCACGTACGTCCTGGGCCGGGAGGACTTCGCGTGGGCCTTGAGCCTGGGCAAGAACGCGGAAGAGGCTTTCAGGGTGCTGGGCAGGCTGGGCGTGGACCGCGGCGAAATGACCCTGCTCGAAGAGCAGATCCTGCACGTGCTTTCCGAGGCTGCCGGGCCGATGGACCCCAAACAGCTCAAGGATGAGTTGGGCGAATCGGTCCGGAACCTCGGCGAGGAGGGCAAGAAAAAGGGCGCGGCCACCACCCTGCCCACGGCCTTGGGGCTGTTGCAGGCCGACGGCCGGGTGCGACGGGTCCCCATCAACGGGCGCCTGGACCAGCAGCGCTACGCTTACACTCTTTGGGCCTTGCCGCCCAGCACCCTCGACCCCGAGGGCGCCCGCGCCGAGCTGATCCGCCGCTACCTGGGCTGGACCGGCGGGGCCACCCTCAAACAGTCCCAATGGTTCACCGGCTTCACCGTCGCCCAGAGCAAAGCCGCACTGGCCGCCGTCGGCGCCGTCGAGGTTCCCACCGCCGGCGGTGAGGTGCTCTGGATGCTGCCCGACGACGTCGAACGCCTTGCGGGGTTCACGCCGCCGGACGAGGAGCAGATCCAGCTGTTGGCCGGAACCGATTCGCTGGTCCTGCAGCGGCGGAATTCCGGAGACCTGTTTGCCGAGGCGGACAAGGGCAGAAAGGTGCTCAACTCCACTCTGGCGATTCAGGCCGATCTGCCGGACCACCCCATTCTCGACCGCGGCCGGATCATCGGGCTGTGGCAGTACGACCCAGTAAAGGCGCGGATCGCGTTCTGGCTCTTTGACGGCCCCACGCCGGCCGTTGAACGGCGGATTGCCGAGGTGGAAGCCTGGATCCAGGAGGACCTGGGCGATTTCCGGTCCTTCAGCCTCGATTCGCCGGCGTCCCGGCAGGAGCGGATCGACGCCCTGGACGCCGCCAACGGCCGGGGCAAGCCGTAAGGGCTAGGGGCGTTCGATGCCCCGGGGTTCGGCCTTTCCGGGCTCCGTACTGACCCCGCCGTTCAGGGGCCCCGTCCTGCGGTGCGCGGCGAAGAAATCCCGCAGCACGGCGCCGCACTCCTCCTCCTGCACTCCCGCGTAGACCTCCACCCAGTGGTTAAGGCGGCGCTCGCGGAGGATGTCGAACACCGACCCCGCGGCCCCCGCCTTTTCATCCCATGCGCCGAAGACCACACGGTGGATCCGTGCCAGCACTATCGCCCCAGCGCACATGGCGCACGGTTCCAGCGTCACCACCAGGGTGCAGTCCTCGAGCCGCCAGCCGTCCCCGGGACCGCCGTGCTGCGCGGCCCGTTCGCGGAGCCGCGCGGCAGCCTCACGGATGGCCACGACCTCGGCGTGGGCCGTGGGGTCCCCGAGCGCCTCCCGTTCGTTGCGCCCCGAACCCAGCACCGCGCCGTCAGGCCCGATCACGACGGCGCCGATGGGCACATCCTCGGTGGCCAGAGCCCGCCGGGCTTCGTCGAGGGCGAGGCCCATCCATTCGAGGTGTTGCGGATCTGCCGGGGCCATGGGTCAATGATAGTTTCGAAGGGTACTTAGTTTCAGACAGCACCTTGCCGGGAGCGATGATGAAATCCGTGACTGACCGTTTCGGGCGGTGGCTTGGCCCCTACGCGGCACTGTGGATCACGCTCATCGTCGGCGGCATCCTGGTGATCACCCTAACGCTGCTCGGAGCCGAGGTGTACGACAGCGTGGTGGACCAGAACGGTGTGTCCGGCCTGGATGAACCAGCCCTGGAGCTCGCCAAACAGTACCGGACCCCCTGGCTGGACAGCGCCGTCACGGCCTTCACCAACATCGGTGGCGGCATCGGCATGCCCATTTTGGCGAGCATCCTGGTGGCCTGGCTGATCTATGTCAGCCGCAGCTGGCGGCCCCTCATCCTCGTGGGCGGCGCCGCCGCTGTCTCGGTGACGGCAACCACCGTGGGCAAGACGCTCCTGGGCCGCACCCGCCCGGACCACATCGACGCCGTGCCGCCGTTCGAGTTTTCGCCCTCGTTCCCCAGCGGCCACACGCTCAACACCACGGTGGTGATCGGCGTGGTGGTGTACCTCGTGTGCCTGCAGGTCCGCACGAGGCGGCTCAGGGTGGCGGCCATCACCGCGGGGTCCGTGTTCATCATCGCCATGGGTTTCAGCCGGGTGTTCCTCGGCCATCACTGGATGACGGACGTGATGGCCGCATGGCTCCTCGGGCTGGCCTGGGTGGGCATGGTGATCCTGGCCCACCGGCTGTTCCACGTGATCCGCCGCAGGGAGCATGCGGGCCCGGCGCCCACCTTCGAACACCCCGCCCACCTGCCGGACAAGGAGCTTCCCGACGCCGGCGGAGGAGCCGGAAGCCGCGGCGGGAAGGCAGCCTCCGGGTGATAGTTTTGACCCATGCGCACACTCGTCGTGGACCATCCGCTGGTCGCCCACAAGCTCACCGTCCTGCGGGATAAAAACACCCCCTCGCCGGTTTTCCGCCAGCTCACCGAGGAACTCGTCACCCTCCTCGCCTACGAGGCAACCCGCGACGTCCGCACCGAGCCGGTCACGATCGAAACCCCGGTGTCCACGACCGTCGGCACCGCGTTCACCAAGCCGACGCCCCTGGTAGTCCCCATCCTCCGCGCCGGCCTGGGGATGCTTGAGGGCATGACCAAGCTGGTCCCCACGGCCGAGGTCGGTTTCCTGGGCATGGCCCGCGACGAGGAGACCCTTGACATCATCACCTACGCGGAGCGCCTCCCGGAGAACCTCACGGACCGGCAGATCTTTGTCCTGGACCCCATGCTCGCCACCGGCGGCACCCTGCGCGAGGCCATCAAATTCCTCTTCAAGCGCGGCGCCTCCGACGTCACCTGCATCTGCCTGCTGGCCGCGCCTGAGGGCCTGGCCAAACTTGAGGAAGAACTCTCCGACGCCAACGTGACCATCGTGCTGGCCTCGATCGACGAAAAACTGAACGAGAAGTCCTACATCGTGCCTGGGCTCGGCGACGCCGGGGACCGCCTGTACGGCATCGCCGGCTGAGAGGGGCCGGGCTTCCCGGGTCTTCCGGATCCTTTCGTGCCGGGCTAGCCTGTGCACCATGGACTGGAAACTTGAACTTGTGTTCGTCCCCGTGTCCGATGTGGACCGCGCCAAGGACTTCTACGTCAACAAAGTCGGCTTCAATGCAGACTACGACGAGCGTCCCATGGACGGGATCCGCTTCGTCCAGCTGACCCCGCCCGGCTCCGGCTGTTCGATCGCCATCGGGGAGGGACTCAACGATGCGCCGCCGGGCACGGCCCCGAGCCTCCAGCTCGTGGTGAATGACATCCAGGCGGCTCACTCGCAGCTGAAGGCCAACGGCGTGGATGTGAGCGACGTGGACGTCCAGGACTGGGGACATTTCGTGTATTTTTCCGACCCTGACGGCAACAAATGGGCCGTGCAGTTCATCCCCGGCAGGGAAGCCGCCCCCGAGGCCGCCGGACAGTAGGGCAAAATGGGGGCATGACTTCCAGCACAACACCTGCTCCGGCCCGGACCCTCACGGCCCGTGCCGTCCTTTTCGATATGGACGGCACCCTGGTGGATTCCACCGCGGTGGTGGAACAGGTGTGGGGCGAGTTCGCCGCGCGCTATGGCCTGGACATCGCCGAGATCCTGCGGACCTCCCACGGTGTCCAGGCCGGGGACACAGTGCGGCGCTTCGCTCCTGCTGGCGCGGACGTGGTGGCCCTTACCGAGGAACTCGGCGCAATGGAGCGGGTCCGGACCGAGGGCATTGTCGCCCTGCCCGGTGCTGCTGAGCTGCTGCGCACGCTGCCCGGGGACGCTGTGGCCCTCGTGACGTCCGCCGACCGCATCCTGGCGGACGTCCGCATGGGCGCCGCCGGCCTGGCGATGCCTGCCACGGCGGTGACCGCGGACCTGGTCACCCGGGGCAAGCCGCATCCGGAAGGCTACTTGCGGGCCGCCGAACTGCTGGGCGTGGAACCGTCGGAAGCTGTGGTCTTCGAGGACGCCCCTGCCGGCATCGCGGCAGGTGTGGCGGCCGGCATCCGCACGGTGGCGGTCGGCCCGAACACCGGTGTAGTACCCGACGGCGTGCTGCGTATCCCCGACTACTCTGCGGTCACCGCTTCGGTGGGGTCCGGCACGGACGGCCGACCGGTCATCTCCTTCCGGCTCTGACGCACGCCCCTTAGGGCGCCGGCCCCCTCGAGCCCCTGCCCCTCTGGCGCACGCTGCGGTCAGGAAAGGTCGTAGACCGTGGCGCCGCCCACCGTCCTGGCCGTGAAGTTCGCCGCCACCCAGTCGGAGATCCTGGCCGCCGCGTCCGACCCCGTCTCGCCCTGCATCATGCTGCCGCCGATGAAGTAGTGGATTTCACCGGCGGCCACCAGCTTCTGGAACTGTTCGAGGTTCGGCGCGGGATCCGTTCCGTTGAACCCTCCCACCGCCATCACCGGAAGTCCGGAGGCCAGCGGCGCCGCGAGGACCGCCGCGAGCGCGACTCCCGCCGTCGTGCGCTGCGATGCCTTCCGGAGCTGCGCCGATGACGTCCGGAGGTCCTGCCCCGCCAGCGCCAGCAGGAGCAGGGCCGCCGCGGCCAGCGACGCGAGCAGCACCGTCCAGCGCAGCCAGGGCAGGTACGCGGGGGAGCGGCCCAGCAGCTGGAAGGCCAGGCACCCGGCAGCGATCACAGCTGCAGCCAGCGGCAGGGCTGCCGCGGGACGGGCGCGGCGCTGCCACAGAAGGATGCCGCCCAGCCCCGCCAGGCCTGCGATGCCGGGGGCCAGGGCAACCATGTAATACGGATGGATGATGCCGGCCATGAAGCTGAACGTGAGGCCGGCGACCGCCACCCACAAGCCCCAGATCACCACGGAGGCCCGCACCACATCAGTCCGCGGGGCACGCCGGCCGACCCACAGCAGGGCGCCGGCAAGGATCAGCACCGACGGCAGAAGCCACGCGATCTGGCCGCCGAATTCGCTGTTGAACAACCGCAGAAGCCCGGGCGTTCCCCAGCCGTTCCCGCCGCCCACGCTGCCGGTCTCGTCGCCGTTGAGCCGGCCCAGGCCGTTGTAGCCGAGCGTGAGTTCCAGGATGGAGTTGTTCTGCGAGCCGCCGATATACGGCCGGTTTTCTGCCGGGATGAGTTCGACGGCGGCCAGCCACCACCCGGCGGCGGCCACCATGGCACCGCCCGCGCCGGCGAGCCGCAACAGCCTTTTGCCGAGGCCGCCGGGTGCAGCGAGCAGGTACGCGGCGGCCAGGCCAGGCACCACCAGCAGGACCTGGAACTGCTTGGTCAGGAATCCGAGGCCGAGCAGCACACCGCCCAGCAGGAGCCAGCGGAAGCGGCCATCCTGGATCGAGCGCAGCACTGCGTAGGCAGCCGCGGTCATGACGAGAACCAGCAGGGCATCTGGGTTGTTGAAGCGGAACATCAACGCAGCCGCCGGGGTCAGCGCCATAACGGCGCCCGCCAGCAGGCCGCCGCAGTGGGCGGGCCGGTCATCGCCGGTGGCGGGTGCGGCGGCGCGGCGCACCGCAAGGTACACGAGCCAGACCGTCGCCACCCCCATCAGGGCCTGCGGCACCAGGATGCTCCAGGAGTTCAGTCCGAACAGCCTGACGGACAGGCCCATAATCCAGAGGGCTGCTGGCGGTTTGTCCACCGTGATGGCGTTGGCGGAATCGGAGGAGCCGAAGAACCACGCCGCCCAGTCCTGTGAGCCGGCCTGCGCCGCGGCCGAGTAGAAAGCATTGGCCCAGCCCGAAGCTCCCAGGTTCCACAGGTAGAGGACGGCAGTACCCAGCAGGAGCCCGGCAAGCTCGAGGCGGCTCCGCAGCTGGGCGGGCGGCCCGGTTTCCGCTGGTTGCCCGGCACCTGCGGATTGTCTGGCCACGCCGGGTGCCGTGGAACCGGGGCGCCGGAAGCTAAGGCGGGAAATGGTGTTGGTCATGACGGCCTACTCGCTCAGCTTGTACACGGTGGAAGTGCCCACGGTCTGGGCGTCAAAGTTGGCGGCTACCCAGGTGGCAACCTCGGAGTTCCCCCCGCGCATGCCGCCTCCGCGCATGCCGCCCATGCCTCCGCCGGAGATGAAGTAACCGATCTCGCCCTTGGCCACCATTTCCTGGAACTGCGCCAGGGTGGGGTACGGGTCGCCGCCGTTCCAGCCGCCCAGGGCAATGACGTTGGTGCCCGTCGCCAGCTCCAGGCTCGCGGCCTGACTGGCCCCCGAGACGATTCCTGACCACTTCGCGGTGCTCGACTTGAGAAGCGCGGTGAGCTCGGAGCCGGCCGATCCGGCGCCGTCGGCCACGCCTGCCGGGCCGCCCTGCCCTCCGTTGATGCCCGCACCGCCGGCGATGTCCGCCCTGCCCGTCTGGCCTCCGGGACCGCCCATGGCGGACGCGGTGGGTCCCGACGTCGGAATGGAACCGGAGTGGGGCTGGGCGGCGGTGGCGAAGGTCCAGGCCGTGCTGCCGAGCCCGCCCGCCAGCAGCGAAACGACCACAACACCGGCCGCCGCAGACTTGCGCAGCCGTGCGGAAACGTTCTGGAGCGAGTCGAGCCGCAGCGCCAGCGCTGCCGCCGCCAGCACGCCGAGGACAACTGCGGCCGGCCTGAGCCAGGGCAGCCAGGACGCGTCGCGGCCCAACAGCACTGCGGACCAAACGGAGGCCGTCAGGACTGTTGCGGCCAGAACGGTCCTGGCTGGCCAGTAGGACCGCCCGCGCCACAGTTCAACGGAACCGATTCCCACCAGCGCCGCGATGGACGGTGTCAGCGCCACAACGTAGTAGGGATGGACCGTTCCTCCCATGAAGCTCAGGATTCCAGCCGTCACCAGCAGCCAGCCGCCCCACAGCATCAGGGCCGCCCGGGTCCGGGAGGTGCGGGTCTCGCGGCGTGTGAACCAGAGGCCCGCAACGAGCAGGATCAGCGCAGCCGGAAGCAGCCAGGACACCTCGCCCCCGAAGCTGCCACCAAACATCCGTGTAATGCCGGCCGCTCCGCCGAAGCCCACGTTGCCGGACATGCCGCCGCCGGCGCCTGGGGCGGTTCCGCCGCCGGGCGTGCCCCCTCCCGAACCGGTGATGCGGCCCAAACCGTTGTAGCCGAACGTGAGTTCCAGGAAGCTGTTGTTTTCCGAGCCCGCCATGTAAGGACGTGCTGAGGCGGGCGTGAGCTGGAACAGCGCGATGTAGCTGCCCGCGACGAGGACGATACCGCCGGCAGCCGCCAGCAGATGCAGCACCCGCCGGCCCAGGGTGGTGGGCGCGGCCCAGACGTAAGCCAGCGCGAGGCAGGGCACAATCAGGAAGCCCTGCAGCATCTTGGTCAGGAACGCGAGTCCGATCACGGCACCGGCCACGGCCAGCCACTTCCAGCCGGCCTTTTCGATGGCGCGGGTGGTGAAATATGCTGCCAGCACCAGGCACAGCGTTAGCAGGGCGTCCGGGTTGTTGAACCTGAACATCAGCGCGGCCACGGGGGTCAGGGCCAGTGCACCGCCGGCCAGCAGCCCGGCGGCCGGACCGGACACACGTTTCACGGTCAGGTAGAGAAGCCCGACGGCGGCCACACCCATGAGTGCCTGCGGCACCAGCATGCTAAGCGGCGAGAAGCCGAAGATCCGCCCGGCCAGGGCAGGAATCCAGAGTGCCGCCGGCGGCTTGTCCACGGTGATCGCGTTCCCGGCATCGAGGGAGCCGAACACTAAGGCGGTCCAGTCCTTGGTGCCGGCCTGGATGGCCGCGGCATAGAACGAGTTGGCGTATCCGGTGGCTTCGAGGTTCCAGAGATACAGGACCGCCGAGAAGGCCAGCAGCAGCGCGGCTGACGGTCGGACCCAGCGGGACTGGTTTCCCGTCAGCAGGGAATGAAGGCGTGAACGCGACACCGGCGTCTGCCCGGAGACGCCCCGTTCCTGTTCTGCGCCGGATTCGGCCTCCGTGCGGTGCTCTGCACGGCTCACTGTGGTGGTCATTTGCTTGCCTCTTCTTCAGCGGTCTTGGAGTCTGTGGCGGCGGAAGCCTGGTGCACCGGCGGCGACTGCCGCCGTCGGAACACCCATAGCCTGAACAGCAGGAACTTCACCGCCGTGGCGGCGAGGTTGGCCGCGGTGACGGTGACCAGCTCAAGCCAGCGGTCCGGCGTCGTGCTTCCATGGACGAGGACGAGCGCCCCGGAGGTGAGGGCCCAACCGATCCCGAAGACCAGAAGACCCTCAAAGTGATGGCGCGCAACGTCGCTGCCGCCGGCGATGCCGAAGGTGAAGCGCCGGTTGGCCGCGGTGTTGGCCACGGCCGTGGTGAGCAGGGCCAGGAAATTGGCGAGCTGCGGATCCATGAAATTGCGGCACAGGAAGAAGAGCAGCAGGTAGGCCAGGGTGGACGCTGCGCCGATGGTACCGAAGCGGACCAGCTGGCCGAACAGGCTGCCGCTGGGGCTCTGTTCCTGGCTGCGGGAGGCCGCGGGAAGGGGGCCGCGGGCCAGCGCACCGCGAAGCTCGGCGACGGGAATGCGCCCGGACACCATATCCCTGCTGAGCCGGGCCATGCCGCGGACATCCGCGAGGGCGGTCTGGACGATGTCCACACTGGAATGCGGATCGTCCGTCCAGTCCACCGGAACTTCGTGGACGCGGAGCCCGCACTTTTCGGCCAGGACCAGGAGCTCGGTGTCGAAGAACCAGGCGTTGTCCACGGTGTGCGGCAGGATCTGTTGGGCGATGTCCGCCCGGATCGCTTTGAAACCGCACTGCGCATCGCTGAAGTGCGCCCCCATCACGGACTGGAGCAGGAAGTTGTAGCTGCGGGAGATGAACTCGCGCTTGGGCCCGCGGACCACCCTGGAATTGCGTGTCAGCCGCGTGCCGATGGCGAGGTCTGAGTGCCCGGAAATCAGCGGTGCCAGGAGGGGACCCAGAGCCGCGAGGTCGGTAGAGAGGTCCACATCCATATACGCCAGGACGGGTGACGGCGAGGCCAGCCACACTTTGCGGAGGGCGTTGCCGCGGCCCTTCTCCTCGAGGTGCACCACTGACACTTCTCGCAGCTCCCTGGCCACCCGCTCGGCGGTCTTGAGGGTGTCGTCCGTGCTCGCGTTGTCCGCCACGGTGATGCGGAACGGGTGCGGGAAGCTGCCCCGGAGATGCGCATGCAGCCGGCGCAGGCACTCCTCCAGGTCGCGTTCCTCGTTGTAGACGGGGATGGTCACGTCCAGCACGGGAACCGCGGCGGCGGTGTCGATGGGTGAGCGCCGCAGATGCCGTGCACGGGCAACGGCCGGGCTGTGCCCGTCAGACGGCGCGGAGTGGACCCGCGCGGGCGGCTGGGGGTGCAGTGGAGGGTGCGGCTGGGTTCCTGAGGCCTGGTCTGTGAGGGTCATGCTTCAACAGTGGCGGGGCCTCATATGAGGGTTTTAGGGCGAAGCTGTGCGGGGGCTGTGGAAGTTTTGGCCCCTTGGAAGGGCGGCCGCCGCATTTCTGCACCGCTTCCCGGCCGCGCCCACGTGCAGAGACGCCGACGGCCCCCGGATCACGTGGATCCGGGGGCCGTCGAAAAACTCAAAGGGGTGCAGAAACGCGCGCTCCGCTTCCCACCGACTGGCGGCTTAGTACCAGTTGTTGGCGAGGTGGAAGTTCAGGGCGCTGCAGGGGGAGCCGTAGCGTTCCTTGACGTAGTCCAGGCCCCAGTTGATCTGCGTGCGGTAGTTGGTGCGGTAGTCCGGTCCGGCGCTCGCCATTTTCTCGGCAGGCAGGGACTGCACCACGCCGTAGGCGCCGCTGCTCGCGTTGGTGGCGGTGGTGCGCCATTCGGACTCCTTGGTCCAGAGCCTCTGCAGGCACTGCATCTGGTCCGCGGCCCAGCCGAAGGAGGACAGCTTGCTGGCTGCATAAGCCTGAGCGCCGGCGGGGTCATCCACCGCGGCAGGAGCAGCGGGCTTAGCCACCGGAGCGGCAGCCCGGACCGGGGCCACCTTGGCAGCCGGCACGGCAGCAGCCTTCGCCGGAGCAGCGGCGGGCTTGGCTGCCGTTGCCTTCGGGGCGGCCTTGGCAGCGGGAGCCTTCGCGGCGGCGGCCGGCTTGGCGGCGGACTGCGGGGCCAAAGCGGCTGATGTCGGCGCCGGCAGGGCGGAGATCAGCGTCTTGTCGAAGTTGAGCGTTGACGCCGCGTCGGCCGTGGCGGAGGCCGCTGCGGGGCTGGCTACCGGGGCAGCCTGCTCGGCGGCCTGGCTGGCCGCACCGACACCGATGAGCACGGCACACGCCGTGGTCACCACGGCCGCGCGGCGGCCGAATGACGGGATGTCAGCAGTGAGCCGGCCCCAGGCCGACATGGGCCGGACAGGTTCGGCGCGGTGGCGTGAAAGCTTCTGCCGGGACTGCGTGGAAGCGCGATCAGGGCGCGTTTGTACCTTGAATTCAGACATGGTGGATTGCCTCTCAACACCTGCGGAGTTAGCTGTCGGGTTCGGATGAGGTCATCCGGCCGCACGGCGATTCACGTGTCGGCTTCACCCCAAGGGCTTGATGCGGATTGCCCGGGACTCTGGTTCCCCCGCCTCTGCCTGGTCAAGCGGAATCCGGGAAGCGGCAGAGCTGGGCGTCCATCCGGATATGCGGCCCTGGTGGTGGCCGCACTCTATCGACCGTACAGGAGGCTCACGCTTAAGTCACATTTAGGTAACAGAGATCACGACGACGGCGCGTCGCCTTGTGCAGGCAGTCGGACCGCGAATTCGGTGCGGCCGGGCCGTGAGGAGACCTCCACCGTGCCGCCGTGGGCTTCCACGATCGACTGCACAATGGAAAGCCCCAGCCCGCTGGTTCCTTCGGCGGAAGCCTGCCCGGACGGGGCCGCCGTCTGGGCGCCCGGCGCCGCCGGCACGGGGGTCGCCCGGGCCGCGTCTGCGCGGGCAAAACGCGCGAAGACCCGGTCCACGAACTCCGCGGGGATGCCCGCGCCGTCGTCCGTCACGGTGATCACTGCACTGCCGTCGGCGGACCTCATGACTCCGGTGACCACCGTGGTGCCCGGCCCGGTGTGCTTGCGCGCGTTGGAGAGCAGGTTGACCAGCACCTGGTGAAGCTGTGAGGCGTCGCCGCGCACCACTACCGGCTCTTCGGGAAGTTCGAGGTGCCAGTTGCGGTCGGGCGCCATGACCTTTTCATCGCTAACTGTCTCGATCACCAGCTGCGTGAGGTCCACGTCGCTGAGCTTTAGCGGTTGCCCCTCGTCAAGCCGCGCGAGCAGCAGGAGGTCCTCCACCAGCGTGGTCATCCGCACGGACTGGCTCTGGACGCGGGCGAGGGAGCGCTGGCCGTCGGGCGTGAACTTCTCGGTCATGCGCATCAGCTCGGTGTAGCCGCGGATGGCCGTGAGCGGCGTGCGGAGCTCGTGCGACGCGTCGGCCACGAACTGGCGGACCTTCATTTCGCTCTCCTGCCGCGCCTCGAGGGCATTGGACACGTTGTCCAGCATGAGGTTGAGGGCATGGCCTACGCTGCCCACTTCCGTTCCGGGGTGGGCGTTCGACGGCGGGACGCGGACGGCGAGTGCCACCTCACCGGCGTCGAGGGGCAGGCGGGAAACCTGCGTGGCCACCTCCGAGAGCTGTTCGAGCGGCTTCATGGTGCGGCGGATGAGCACGGTTCCGGCGAGGCCGATGAGGACGAGGCCACCCAGCGACACCAAGGTGATGGTCACAACAAGGGACGTCAGGGTGTTCTGCTTTTCGGTGAGGGGAAGCCCGGTCACCATGACGTCGCCATAGGGCGACTGGGCGGCAACCAGCCGGTAGGCCCCCGTGGACAGGGTGCGGTCAACGGGGACGCCGTCGCGGCGCAGGCCCAAAAGAACCTGGTCGTCTGCCGCCGACAGTGTCTTGCGGGTGAGATCGGCGGCCAGGAAACCAGCACTGCTGACCTCGCCGTCCTGGATCCTGGCTGCTATGGTGCCGACGCGTTGGCCCCTGCCTTCGAGGGGATCGGGCTTATTGCCCGATCCGCCGAGCGGGGGACGGCCAAAGTCCCGGGCCCTGTCAGCTGCGCCGGTGAGTTGATCGTCGAGCTGGCGGGTGAGGAACGAGTCCATGCTGGCGTAGCTGAACAGGCCCACCGCGGCGCAGATGGCCACGAGCAGCGCCATGGCAACGAGGACCAGCCGGGTGCGGAGATGCCAGGTGCCGGGCTTCAGCACGCTGCGGCGCGGCGTTCGGGTGGCTCCGGAAAGGCTTGTCACGGCCTAGTCTGCCGGTTTGATGACGTAGCCCGCTCCGCGGACCGTGTGGATCATCGGCGGGTGCACGGCATCCACCTTTTTGCGCAGGTACGAGATGTAGAGCTCGACGATGTTGGCCTGGCCCCCGAAGTCGTAGTTCCAGACACGGTCCAGGATCTGGGCCTTGCTCACCACCCGCTTGGGGTTTTCCATGAGGTAGCGCAGCAGCTCGAACTGGGTGGCCGTGAGCTGGAGTTCGTCACCGGCGCGGGTGACTTCACGGGTGTCCAGGTTCAGGACCAGGTCTCCCACCACGAGTTCCGCAGAGTCCATCGCCGCCACGCCGGAGCGCTGCACGAGGCGGTGAAGGCGCAGCAGGACTTCCTCCATGCTGAAGGGCTTGGTGACGTAGTCGTCGCCGCCGGCAGCGAGGCCCGCGATGCGGTCCTGTACTGCGTCCTTGGCGGTCAGGAACAGCGCCGGCACTTCCGGTGCGAAGGCACGGATCCTGCCGAGCAGCTCAACGCCGTCGAAGCCGGGAAGCATCACATCCAACACGAGGACGTCCGGGCGGAACTCCTTGGCGAGCTTGACCGCCTCAGGGCCGTCGGCCGCAACGGCAACGGACCAGCCCGCCATGCGCAGTCCCATGCTCATGAGCTCGGACAGGCTGGGTTCGTCGTCGACCACCAGGGCACGGATGGGGGAGCCGTCCGGATGGGTGAGCTGGGGAAGGTTGTTGGTCATGGAGTGCGAAGTGGCCATGGGACAACTCTCCGTTCTGCGGTTTAGCCGGCGCTTTGGGGTTCCTGTGCGCCGGCTGTGAATCCCAGCGTAGCGAGCTGGACAGGGGAGAGGGGCTTTTCGAGATCACAGGCATGGCTCTTGCCCTGCACAGGCCAGTCACAGGAAGGCTTCCCAGTCTGGAAGGGACATAATCAGCACCCCAAAGGAGATAGCTATGAGCGGACAGCAGCAACCACCTGTTCCCGAGGCCCGCCCCGTACCCCAGTCTCATCCCGCCACCGAACCGGTGTCCCTGGCCCAGCCGGCGGCGGCCACTGAACCCGTGCCTGCCACAACCCCCGTTCCGGAGCCGTCGCCGGGCTGGGGCGCCGGATGGGGAGCGCCGCCGTCGGCGTCCTCAGGCACCGCCGCTTCGGCCGAGCCGACTGGCAAGTGCGCAGGCTGGGGCACCGGATGGGGAGCGCCGCCGTCGGCCGGTACTGCCGGTGCGGCGTCTTCCGCCGGCAAGCCGTGGACGCTGAAGCGGGGGCTGCTTGTGGCCGGTGCGGCCGCCGTTCTGGCGGCCGGTGCCGGAGTGGGCGTCTACAGCCTGGGCAATAATGCTGCCGCTGCCAACGGCGCCGCGGGCGCCGGCGGCCTCGGCCAGGGCGTACTGCCGCAAGGAGGGGTGCCCCAAGGCGGTACCGCTCCGGATGGCACCGTCCCGGGCGGGACGGCTCCCGACGGAAGCGGGACGCTTGGCGGGCGGGGCGGCGGTGTTGACGGCGGAGCGGTGCCGGGCCAGGGCGCCCCCGGCGATTTCACTGCCGGCGGGCTGGGCGGCATGGCCAGCGGCGTCTCGTCTGCCGTTCACTCGGAGTACGTGGTCCAGGAGAGCGGCCAGTACGTCACCAAGGTGGCGCAGCTGGGTACGGTCTCCAGCGTCGCCTCGGACTCAGTGACCGTCAAGAGCGCGGATGGCTTCACCAGCACCTACACGCTCGACGACGCCACAGTCGTGGGCAATCAGCAACAACGTCGCCAGCAGACCGGAACCGGCGGGCTGACCGTCGCCGATATCGTCTCCGGGGCTGCCGTCAGGATCGTGGCGGCCAAGGAAGGATCGACGCTGACGGCGGAAAGTGTCCTGGTGACCGCCGCCACGCAGGCCGGGCAGACCAGCTGAGACCAGCGCAGCAGTTCGGCTGCCGGTTTGCCGGGTCCGGGGAACGGAGGATTCCGGCAAACCCGCGGGCGCTTGACCGTGGCGACCGGGAGTGCTCCGGCAAAAATTTCCAGTCCGGATCGCGTCGTAGCTGGACAACCGCCGATTGGCGGTTGCCGAATTCCGGCCGCTCGGATCTGACTGAATATTCACCGGAAAAAGAGGAGTTTCACGCACAAAATTCGACAAAAGTCGCTTTCTGAACGTTCGTTCTGGAAAAAGACCGCCGAAAATTGAGGCGTTCAGAATTGTGATTTGACCCACAAAGGGGGCTTTCGTCTCACGATGCGGACGTGAGCGTCCATTGTTACTTGCAAGTTTTCATTGTTACGTTGCACACTTCAAATGTGAACAAGAACTCAACAGCACCTGCAACCGCAGAATATTGGCCCAGCACACCCGCTGCTGCCGACATGCGCTGTTGTCGAATGCACGCCTGACTTTCTACCCCACGAAGTTTTTAGGCATTCGCCCCCCAGCCCAGCGTCGGGCGCCCTCCCCAGAACTCATTGCGGGGAACCAAGCATTCGAGCCGCGATGACGGCCATTCACATTGAGGTAAGCATTCATGTCAGTTGCATCTGGATACGTCCACATCTCCGTCCGTAACGCCAACAAGGCCGGACAGGCCTCCGGCCTCCGCCAGGGGTTCGGCGCCCGCCCGGCGTTTCCCCCGGCCGGCCAGGGAAACAACTTTCCGGCCCCGGGCTACGCGCCCCAGGGATACAACCCCAATTCTTACGGCCAGTTGCGCGCTGTTCCGGCTGAGGAAGCCGCCCCTTTGACCGCCCCGACGCCCCTGCTGGCTCCCGCTCCCGGGACGTCCGTCCGCCCGGTGCCGAACGACAACGTGGCCCGCGGATTTGTCCTTTACATGGGGATTGACGAGGAAACCGCGGCTGCTGCCGGCACCTCCATAGCCAAGCTTGCCCAGGAGATCCGGGCCTACGCCCAGTCGCTCGTTTCCGGCGCTGAGAGCTACGCCGCCGTCGCAGTGGCGCCGGCCAGCGCCCAGGGTTCCGCGCTCGACGTCGTCCGCTCCACGTTCGGTGACCCCACCGTCAACACCCGTCAGCGCACTGAAACCGCGCGTCTCCAGCCGGCCCAGGATCCCCGTCCTTCCGGTGTCCTGATCGACCTCGCCCGCCGCGAAGTCCACCTCGACGGCGAATCCCTGAACCTGACGTTCAAGGAATTCGAGCTCCTCAACTACCTCGTGGAGAACGGAACCCGCACCGTGGGCCGCGACGAACTGCTCGAGGGCCTGTGGCGCAACGCCGAGGAAGTGCCGAACGAGCGCACCATCGACGTCCACATCCGCCGCCTCCGCTCCAAACTGGGCCGCCTCGCCAACACCGTGCGTACCGTCCGCGGCCAGGGTTACCGGTTCTACGAGCACCCCGAAGTTGTTGTCTGGGCCGCTCCGGAATACTCGATCTAGCCTTAACTTCGTGCAAAAGCGTCCGTTCCCCTCAGCGGGAGCGGGCGCTTTCGCTTTCGCGCCACGATCCCTCGGCGCCTGCGCTCGCTTCCCCCCGCCGTCCCCCTCACCTCGCAAGCTCGGTCAGGGAACCTCGACAGCGGTGTTCGCGCAACAACGGCGCTTTCGGGATGTACCGCTGCGTTGCAGCACCCTCTCCCACCCGAACTGCCGCTTTTGCGCGTCCGGCGCCAACGAGCATGTGCCTCCGCGGCTGGTCTTTTTGAACTCTATTGCCTTCTCTTCCTCCGGCGTAGGCTCGGATCGTTGATCCGACTATGAGGAGGAACCATGTCTGTCGCACGCATCACCACCTTGAGCGCCAACTCCAAAACCTCTTTTGACGACGCCATCAAGGAAGGCATTTCACGCGCCAGCAAGACACTGCGCGGTGTGTCCGGCGCCTGGGTCAAGGAGCAGAAAGTCGAAATCTCCGACGGCAACGTGGTGGCCTGGCACGTCGTGCTGGAAGTGACCTTCGTCCTCGAAGACTGAGTCGGCGCGCCCGGCTGCCGGTTGGTTGGGTAGTAGGGTGAGTCCATGAGCGGGCACCACAAGAAACGGCTGGTCATCATGCGCCACGCCAAGGCCGACTGGCCGGGCGGAGTGGCGGACCACGACCGGCCGTTGGAGGAGCGCGGGCACCGCGAGGCTCCGCTGGCCGGCAAGTGGCTGCTCAAGCACCACATCGTCCCCGACTTCATCCTGTGCTCAAGTGCGCTGCGTACCCGCCAGACCTGCACCTGGGTATGCAGCGAGCTGGGCGACAAAGCGCCGACGCCGAAACTTGAGGACGGACTCTACGGCGCTTCGGGGCTGAGCATGCTTTCGGTGATCAACCACGTTCCGGACACCGTCACCACGCTGATGGTGATCTCCCACATGCCGGGCGTGCAGGACCTGGCCATGCACCTGGCGTCCCGGGATTCGAATCACGATGCCTACATGGACGCGGCAACGCGTTTTCCTACCAGCGGACTGACCGTCCTCGAGACGGAAAAATCCTGGGCGGAGCTGGACGGACAGGATGCGCGCATCACCCACTTCAAGGTCCCCCGCGCCCACTAAGCTCCGGCGGGGCGGTGGTGGGGCGGTGGCAGGGCGGTGGCAGGGCGGCACGGCAGGCAGCACGGCAGACTGGGCGCCTCACGTTCGGACCTGTCGCGGCGGCAGAAGTGAATGTCGGGCACCCGAGTAGTCTGTACCTGAGCGTCGTCTAGTGGGGAAGGGCCCGCCATGCTGATTTCTGGATTGACCCGGTGGCGGGACTACGTCCGGCGGTGCGCCGCCGTCGTCGTAGTCCTATCGCTTTTCCTTGCCGGTGCGCCGGTTGCCCAGGCAGCGCCCTCAGGCGAACAGCTGTCGACGCGAGTGGTGACCGACCCGAACAATTCCTGGGTCCTAGTCAACAAGTCACGCCCCCTGAGCCCTGCCCAGTTCGTGCCGCCGGACCTGGTCCGCTGGAATGGGACGGGCCATCTGTTGCGCAGCCAGACCGCGGGCGCCATCAACCAGCTCTTCGCCGGGGCACGTGCCGCAGGGCACTCCCTGGAGGTCGTCAGCGCGTACCGGTCCTATGCCACGCAAAGCAGCCTCTACAGCTCCTACGTGCAGATGTACGGCCAGGCGTACGCTGACCAGATCTCGGCGCGGCCCGGCTACAGCGAACACCAGACGGGCCTGGCCGCCGACGTCGGCAATGTGGGCGGCGGCTGCGGGCTCACTGCCTGCTTCGGAACCACTCCCGGCGGGCGTTGGGTTGCTGCGAACGCCCACCGCTACGGATTCATCGTCAGATACCCATCGGGCTACACCAACATCACGGGCTACGCCTATGAGCCCTGGCACCTGCGCTACGTCGGCGTGCAGCTGGCCACGGCCATGAAGAGTCGGGGCATTCCCACCCTGGAGCAGTACTTCTCCGCGCGTCCGACCATCAAGAGCGGCGCTGACGTGCTTGCCGCCGACAGCAGCGGCGTCCTGTGGCAGTATCCGGCCAACGGACGCGGCGGCTTCGGGACCCGGGTGAAGATCGGACCGGGCTGGGCGGGCCTGAAATCCGGCTTCGTGGCCGACTGGAATTCCGACGGCGTCAACGACATCGTTGCCCAGTGGAACAACGGGACTCTCACCGTGTACCGGGGCAAGCTCACGGGCGGCTTCCTCAGTGCCATCAGGGTGGGCACCGCCGGCTGGCAGTCCATGAACATCACGGTGGGCAAGTGGCACAACGGCCACCGCTTCCCGGGCGTGGTGGGAACCGCTGCCGACGGCGCCATGTATTACTACCCGAACGCTGCCGGCGGAGCCCTCGGCACCCGGCTTCGGATCGGCCAGGGGTTCCAGGGACTCAAGCTGGTCATGGCCGACTTCGACAACGACCGCCGTCAGGACCTGCTGGTCACCAAATCAGGCGGCGACCTGATGCTCTTCAGGTCCGACGGCGCGGGCAAGTTCGTGCCCGAAACCCGCCGGAAGGTGGGGAGCGGCTGGAATGCCGTTGCCCAGTCGCACGCCTCCTTTGGATTCCAGGGCCCGGGAACACGCGGCCTCACGGCCAAGGCCGCCGACGGCCGCCTGCTGTACTTCAGCCTGGGCAGCGGTCTGTTTACCGGCACCCGAACCGTGGGTCCGGGCTGGCAGACATTCAGCGTCTTCCGGTAATCCGGGGTTCGCGTGTTGCCGGTGGCCGGGCTGCCGGCTGGCGTGGGGAAGGCTGGCGTGCGGCCGGCTGGCGAGCAGCCGGTTGCCGCGGGGCTGCCTGTCTGGGCCCCGGCTGGCGCGGGGGGACGGGGCGCCTGGTGGCCGGTCTGCCTCCGGAAGTTCCGGCGGGCGAGGACCGCCGCCTCTGAGCCGACGCGGACCGTCTCCGCTGCCGCCGGCCGGCCGGCCAGACGGCAGCGGCGAACAGCACCAGCAGCGTGACCGATCCGGAGGCGGCGGCAAGGTAAAAGTAGATGTCCGAATCCTTGGCGGTCACGGCTGGACCGAGCGCCGACGGATCCTGGTTGAAGGCAAGCCCCCACATACGCAGGAATGCGATGGAACACCCGATAGACAGGCTCGTTCCCGCGCCACCTGCCAGCAGGGCCAAGTAGCGGCGGCGGGCAAATGCTTCCGCCACCGATGCCATGTACCCCACCGCCACGAGTCCGAGGAACGTGACAAGTACGGCTTCTTCAAGGGTGATGGACGTTAGTACCAGCATGCCGAGGGCAGCGAAAAACGCTCCGATAGCGATCTTCCCGCTGTTACCCATGTGACTCATGGGACTAATCATCCATGAGGATCATGCTGCTGCAGGACGTAGCCGCGCATGATCGCCATGATGGCCGCAACACTTTGGTCACGGGTCCGCTCCGGGTTGTACGTCTGGCGGTCCAGGCCCACCACGAAGCACGCCCCGAAGATCGCCGTTTCCAGGCTCCCCCTGGAGATGGACGCATCCACCGGGTACTTCGCGGCCACGTCTTCAATGGCCGCGCCAATCACCGCCAGCAGACGTGCACGGAGTTCGGCGAACGTGTCCTGCCACTCGCTGGGCGTGCGCCAGTTCTCGCTCACCCAGAGCCGCGCGAAGGACGGGTACTCCGCCATGAAGTCCATGGCCTGGCCGATCATGGCGTCCATGCCGTCCAGGGGATCCGCCTTTCCACCCTTCACACTGAGGAGCCTGGCCTCAAGGATGTCCACCCCGTGCCGCAGCAGCTGGGCGATCAGATCCGACTTGCTGCCGAAGTTGTAGTAGACCGTGCCCTTGGACACCCCGGCGGCGGCCGCGATCTCGTCCACGGTCACATTGGCTGCGCCGCGTTCGCCGATCAGCTCCATGGAGGCCTCGAAGAGCTTCTGTTTCGTGGCGTTGGTCCGTGCCGGACGCAGTTTTTTGGACCCAACGTCCGTAGTGGACCCAACGGCCGCGTCTGTCGAACCGGCGGGGTTTGCCTCGGATGTGGTCATACTGCGATCTCCGGTTTCAGGGTCTTAAGGGTCCAGAACTTGTGCTTGCGGACGGCCAGCGTTGAGAGCGCCAGTCCCAGCAAAGTGTAGCCAACCAGCCCCGCCACGGTGGCTGGGATCATGGACAGGTCGGCACCGTAGACGAGGTGCCGCATGGCGGTGACAACGTAGCCCATGGGCAGGATCTGGTGGGCCACGTGCAGCGGCTGCGGCGTGGTCTGCCACGGAAAGGTGCCGCCGGAGGAGACGAGCTGCAGGACCAGGAGAATGAGGACCACGAGCTTTCCGGGTGATCCCAGCAGCGCCACCACGCCCTGGATGATGGCGCTGAAGGCCATGGCCGCGGCGAGCATGAGAAGCCACATCAGCACCGGGTGGGCCGGATTCAGTCCCAGCCCGGCGTTTACCACGAGGGTCAGCAGGCTAGCCTGAAGTGCGGACACCGCCAGGAACGGCAGCCAGCCACCTATGGCGATCTTGCACGCCGGAGCGTTTGACGCGAGAGCGCGCTGGGTGACGGGACGCATGGCCTGGATCAGCATGAACACCCCGATCCAGAGCGCGAGGGTCAGGAAGAACGGAGCCAGTCCGGCGCCGTAGGAGCCGGCTTTCGCCTGCGAGACGTTACTGACGGCCACGGGATCGGAGATCACCTTCGAGATATCGCTTTTCTGCGTTGCATCCGGGTTCGGAATTTTGCCGGCGCCCTTCGCGAGCTCGCCTGCCAGCGTCCTGGAACCGTCAGCGGCGGTGCGCGCGCCGGTCTCAAGCTGCGCGGCACCGTCGTCGAGCTTCCGCGCCCCGTCCACGAGGCGTGCCGTACCGTCCACGGCAGACTGCTCTCCGGCGGCAAGAGCGGCTGAGCCTGCGGCGAGCTGGTCCGCCCCGGTGGAAGCCGCGGCGATGGCTTCCGTCAGGGCGGGTGCGGACGCGGCAAGCTTGGCAGCCCCGGCGCTCACAGCCGCGGAACCGTCGGAAAGCTGTTGGATCTGCGCCGCGTCCGTCTGGATCTTCCCCCGGGCCTCAGCGACGGGGCTGGAAGCGGCCGCGGCATCAAAATCGGCCAGCACCCTGGCTGACTGCTCCTGCGTCAAGACTTCGGCCGCGACCAGCCGCGCATTGGACTCCTGGACGCGGGTCCGGAGGCCGGTGTCTGCCGCTTCCAACTGTCCGACGACGTCTTGGACTTTCGTGTTCAGCGCCGCGTTGCCGGCGGCCACCTGCGCCGCGCCGTCGGCGAGTTGCTGCGAATCGGCAGGGAGCGAGGCGGTCTTGTCCCGCAGCTGGGCCAGGCCGCTGTTCAGCCGGCCGGCTCCCGCGGAGAGCTGCGTGGCGCCGTCGCGAAGTTTGACCTGTCCGTTGTACAGCTCGGTGGCGCCCGCTTCAAGCTGGGTGGAGCCCTGGTGCACGGTGGCGCTCCCGTCGCGCAGCCGCGCGACGCCATCAGCCAGCTTCCCCGCTCCGTCCGCCGCCTTGACCATCTGGGCATGGATCGTCCCGTAGCCAGTCAGGAGCTGGTTAGCGGTTTCTTCGCCGACCTCCTTCGCCACGGAGGCGTGGACGGCGGTGGTCAGCTTGTCCACGATGGTGCTGAGGAGGTAGTTGTTGGCGTCATTGGTGGTGACGTTGAGCATGGCCTGGCTTGCCGAATCGAAGCTGCCAGGCGAAGCCAGGTTGGCGGAAAAGTCGCGCGGAATCTTCAGTGCGAAGGCGTACTTTCCTTCGCTGACGCCCTGGTCCGCCTCCGCTGCTGAGTGGACGGACTGCCAGTTGAACACGTGCCCCTCGATGAGGCTGTCGGCGACCTTCTGGCCGGCCTGCAGCCGCGTCCCGTCGCTCGTGGCGGCGCCGGCGTCCTCCACCACCAGCGCAGCGTCGATCTGGTTCAGGTTCCCGTACGGATTCCAGTTCGCATAGAGGTACACAGCGCCATAGAGCAGCGGGACCATGGTCAGGGCAAGGATGGTCAGCTTGGGCAGCAGCCCGCCGGTCATGCGCTTGAGTTCGGAGCGGGCCAGCCGCAGCACAGTCACTTGGCGTCCTCGGTTTCGGCTTGTTTTTCGGTGGTTTCTTCTTCGTCCGGCCCGGCAGCGTCCGGCGCCGCAGCTTTCGGGACCGCAGTGCCGATCACAGCGTTGCCGATCGCCGCCGTCGGACCCGTCCAGCCGTCCGGGAGGGCAGTAACGGTCGCGACGACCGCGAGCGGCCGGCCGCCGTCGTACGCAAGCGCCTCAAGGCGGGGAAGCCAGTCAGCAGGGTCGGCACCGTGCCGGTCGGGGGAGTCCAGGACCAGGAGGTCGGTCCGGGGATTGGCCAGCGCCAGGGCCGTGAGGAGTTCGGTGCGCCGCCGCGGCGGAAGCTCTTCCGCCCACATGTCCGAGATGTCCTCGAAACGGTTGATCTTGAGCCAGGGTTTGCTGAGCAGTGCTCCGCGGTAACGGCGCGGGATGAGGGACAGATCCTCGGTGACGAGGTCACGCACACTCAGGTGCCGTTCGGGCTCGTTGACACCTGGGGAGTCCACCAATGCGCTGGCGAGGCGCAGCGGCTTGATCTTGGGCTGGCTGTCCCAGCTCACGGTTCCGCTGTCCGGTTTCATCCTGCCGCTGAGGGTAAGGGCCAGGGCCGTGCGCTGATCCTGGCGGTCGCCGGTGACCAGCAGGAGTCCGCCGCGGGTTGCCTGCAAGGACGTGGGCGGGAGCAGATCGTCCCGCCGGCCGTTCACGCGAAGCTGGTGTACGGAGAGCAAGTGGAGCCTTTCGCAGAGGTTGTCTGCGTCAAGCCTAACTAAACTGACCAGTCAGTTCAAATAGGACGGAGGACCTGTGACCCAACAGACAGCGCGAACGAACACGTGAGCCCCCTAAATCCATGGATTTAGGGGCCTCAAGTGTTCGTACTCACGGTGTCGGCGGTGCGGAGTAGGGTTCCGCTCAGAGGCCGTATTTCTCCAAGAGCCGCAGCCAGACTTCGCTGATCGTGGGGTAGGAGGGGACGGCGTGCCAGAGCCTGTCGAGCGGGACTTCGCCGACGACGGCGATCGTCGCCGCGTGCAGCAGCTCGGCGACGTCGGGGCCGGCGAATGTGGCGCCAAGCAGCACCATGCGGTCTTCGTCGACCACCAGCTGCGCCCAGCCCTCGTAGTTCTCGGCGTGCAGCGACGAGCCCGCCACAGAGATGGGCAGCTCCACCGAGGCGACGTTGTAGCCGTCCCTCGCTGCCTGCTCGACCGAGCGGCCAACCGTTGCCAGCTCCGGATCGGTGAACACCACGTTGGGAATCGCGTGTTCATCGGCGGTTTGCGCGAAGCGGCTCCAGGGTTCCGGCGTACCCTCCAGCTCACCTTTCGCCCGGGCGGCGATGGCCGAGCCCGTGGCCCGGGCCTCGTACTTGCCCTGGTGGGTGAGCAGGGCCTTGCCGGCTGCGTCCCCTACCGCATACAGCCATGGGCCGTCCTCGCTTCCGGAGGCGGCGTTGACCACGCCGGTCGAGTCGGTGGTGAGTGTCAGACGCTTACCGTCGGAGGCGCCCAGCCCGACGCGCTCCAACCCGAGCCCTTCCAGGGCGGGGTGCCGTCCCGTGGATACCAGCAGCTTGTCCACCGAAAGGGTGTCGCCGCCGTCGAGCGTCACGGTGAGGGAGCCGTCGTCGTTTTCGCGGACGCTTCGCGTCCCGGTGTTGAGGCGGAGCTCCACGCCGTCAGCCCGGAGGCCCGCCGCGACCAGCTTCGCGGCTTCCGCCGGGAAATTGCCCAGGAGGCCGCTGCGGGCCACGAGTGTGACATCCGACCCCAGGCGTGAAAACGCCTGGGCCAGCTCCGTGCCGGCGACGCCGCCGCCCAGGACAGCAAGACGCTCCGGCACCTCCTTGGCGGACGTTGCTTCGCGGGTTCCCCAGTACGGAATCCCGGCAAGGCCCTCGATGGGCGGCGTGTTCGGGGTTGATCCGTTGGCCAGCACGACGGCGTGACGCGCCGTGAGCGCATAGGAGTTGCCGTCGAGGCCGGCTACTTCCACCGCCCGCGGGGCGGTGAGCCTGCCCTGGCCGCGGATCAGTTCGATGCCGGCACCGTCCACCCATTTCACTTGGCTGTCATCCTGCCAGTGTGAGGTGAAGGAATCACGCCGCTTGAGGACGGCGGCAGCGTCAAGGGTGCGGGTGACTGCCTCGCTGGCGCCGGGGACTGTCTGCGCGCCGTGCAGCGCGGTGCCCGGCCGAAGCAGGGCCTTTGACGGCATGCAGGCCCAGTAGGAACACTCACCGCCCACGAGCTCCGCTTCCACGAGCACCGCGGTAAGACCGCCCTGCACTACCCGGTCCGCGACGTTTTCGCCCGCAGCGCCCGCGCCGATCACAATGACATCGAATTCCCGTTCAACAACATGTGGCGTCATGGCACCAGCCTACGCCCCGCCCGGCGCGGAATTTAGGGCCGGATGGGGCGCCCCTGGATCCATTGCGGGCAGGCAGTTGGAGCAGATCATTGCCTGGCACCGCACTCCAATTCGTGGGGGACGGGCGCTCCGTAACATGGCGCCGTGCCGTCCGGAGGACATGGGACATCCGCTACGGTGTGAAAAGTACCCGTTGCAAAGGAGCTCCAATGTCGCCCGCCAACATGGTTCCGCCGGCGCGGTTCAGTGCACAGGCCCGCCTTCGCGCCCTGCAGTCGGACATCATGGAGCTCATCCTGGACCGTGACCTCGAGGCCGGGGATGCCCTGCCCACCGAGAACGAGCTGTGCGTTGCCCTTGGAGTAGGCCGGAACACCCTGAGGGAATCGCTCAAGGTGCTGCAGGCCCTGGGTGTCATTGAAATCCGCCATGGCTTCGGCATGTTCGTGGCGCCCAGCAATTTTGAAGCGCTTGCGGACGGACTGATTTTCCGCGGGAGGCTGTCGCTGCGGCACCACGGGCTTGAGGCGCTGCAGCTCGTGGATGTGCGCCAGGCCCTGGAATCAGGGCTTATCGGGAGTTCGATGGACGTCATGACGGCGGAGCAGCTCGCGGCGATCGAGGCCTCAGTGGTCCGGATGGAGGAACTCGCAGAGTCAGGGGAGACGTTCGTGGAGGCCGATTCAGATTTCCACAGCCGGCTGTTCGAGCCGCTGAACAATGAGCTGCTGCTCAACCTGCTGGGCGTCTTCTGGAAGGTATATCGCAAGATCCACACCGAGATCGGGCCGGGCACCGAGGATCTGGCCGCAGTGGCCGCACTCCACCGCAATATCTATACGGCCGTCGCCGCGGGCGACAAAGCCCGGGCGTCCGAGCACCTGGCGCACCACTTCGATGGCATTCGCCGCCGGATTTCGGATGCGGTAGCCGAGTAGGCGCCGGACAGCCGCCGCCCCAAACAGGGCGCCTGCCACTTAACGCAAAGAATCCCCGGAATCTATAATGATTCCGGGGATTCTCTCGTGGTGCGCCCAAAGGGATTCGAACCCCTGACCTTCTGTTCCGTAGACAGACGCTCTATCCAGCTGAGCTATGGGCGCATCTTGTGGTCCCTGGCAAACTTTCCGCTCGCCCCGAACCTCGAATTACTTTACGCGAGGACTCCCGTAGTTACAAATCGAAAGCCGTGTAATATACGTAACTAGACCGGTCTATGTGACCTTCGTCACGAATTTAGGAAAATCTCAATCCGTCACCCTTGATTTTCCGCGGTTTTCGTCCCGGCGGCACTGGACATCCCATGTCTGACCACGAAATGGACTAGACGATCGCAAATAGCATTTAGCTCACACCACCGAACCCGACGAAGGGAACCGAAATGGGCCACCTGGCGCGACTGCCGCTGCTTGAGAAAGCACCCACCACACATGCCGGCCTGCTGGCATGGGTCGAAGAGGTCGCTGGGCTGACCCAGCCGGACCGGATTCACTGGGTCGACGGCTCCGAGGAAGAAAACACCCGCCTCACCGACGAACTCGTCGCCGCGGGCACGCTGAAGCGACTCAACCAGGAGCTGTTCCCCAACTCCTTCGCGGCGTTTTCGGACCCGGCCGATGTTGCCCGCGTGGAAGAGCAGACATTCATCTGCTCTGAAAAAGAGCACGACGCCGGCTTCACCAACAACTGGATGGCTCCTGCGGAGATGAAGGAGAAGCTCCGCGGTCTCTTCTCCGGCTCGATGCGCGGCCGCACTATGTACGTCATCCCCTTCGTCATGGGCCACCTCGATGCCGAAGATCCCAAGTTCGGCGTGGAGATCACGGACAGCGCCTACGTTGTTGCCTCCATGCGGATCATGGCCCGTATCGGCACAGACGTGCTGAACCGGATCACCGAGACGAACGCGTTCTTCGTCCCAGCCCTCCACTCCCTCGGCGCACCGCTGGAGCCCGGCCAGGCGGACGTTTCCTGGCCGTGCAACCCGGACAAATGGATCGTCCACTTCCCCGAGGAGCGTTCGATCTGGTCCTTCGGCTCCGGCTACGGCGGCAACGCCCTGCTGGGCAAGAAGTGCTACGCCCTCCGCATCGCCTCCGTCATGGCGCACGATGAGGGCTGGCTCGCCGAGCACATGCTCATCCTCAAGCTGACCTCCCCGGAGCAGAAGACGTACTACGTCTCCGCTGCCTTCCCGTCCGCCTGCGGCAAGACAAACCTTGCCCTGCTGGACCCCACCATTGAAGGCTGGAAGGTGGAGACCCTCGGGGACGACATCACCTGGATGCGCTTCGGCAAGGAAGGCGAGCTCCGCGCCGTCAACCCTGAGGCGGGCCTGTTTGGCGTGGCTCCGGGCACCGGCTGGGGCACCAACCCCAACGCCATGCGTGCCATCGCCAAGGGCAACAGCATCTTTACAAACGTCGCCCTCACCGACGACGGCGGTGTGTGGTGGGAGGGCATGACGGAAGAGGTTCCGGCCCATCTCACTGACTGGCAGGGCAACTCCTGGACGTCGGACTCCGACAAGCCGGCAGCCCACCCGAACTCCCGCTTCTGCACGCCGATCGACCAGATCGACATGCTGGCCGAGGAGTACCACAGCCCCAACGGTGTGGAGCTTTCCGCCATCCTCTTCGGCGGACGGCGCAAGACCACCATCCCGCTGGTCACGGAGGCCCGTGACTGGTCCAACGGAATTTTCATGGGCGCCACGCTTTCCTCAGAAACCACGGCTGCAGCCGCCGGCGCCGTCGGCGTCGTGCGCCGCGACCCCATGGCCATGCTTCCGTTTATCGGTTACGACGCCGGTGACTACCTGAACCACTGGGTCAACCTGTCCGCCAAGGCCAATCCGGAACGTCTGCCCAAGATCTTCCTGGTCAACTGGTTCCGCCGCACTGCAGAGGGCGGCTTCGCCTGGCCGGGCTTCGGGGACAACGCGCGCGTTCTCAAGTGGGCCATCGAACGACTCGAAGGCAAGGCCAATGCAGTGGAGACGCCTATCGGATTCGTTCCGACGGGCGATTCCATCGACCTGACCGGCCTGGACATGACTCCGGCCCAGGTGGAAGAGGCTGTGCGCGTCGACCCCGCCGAGTGGAAGACCGAGCTTGCTTCCATCGAGGAGTGGTTCGCGAACTTCGGCAGCTCGCTGCCGGACGCTCTCCAGCAGGAACTTGACGGGCTGAAGGCCCGCCTGGCCTAGGTCCCCACCCCTTTAGTACGACGGCGGCCCCGCACCTTTGAGTCAAAGGTGCGGGGCCGCCGTCGTACTTTGCGCCGGAAACCCCGGCAGCCGCGCCGGGCCATTGTGCCGCGCATGCGGCGGGAGTAGCTTTTAGAGAACTAGTGGTTCTCTAACTTTAGGGACCGGGCCATGGACGATGCCCAGCACACCAAACGGATCCCGTCTGCCATCAGGGCGGCGCTGCCTGGCATCCTGCTGGTGATGTTCCTCGGAGCCCTGGACCAGACGGTCATGGCCTCGGCACTGCCCACCGTTGCCGGAGACCTGGGTGGTCTGGACCAGATGTCCGCCATCATCACCGGTTACCTTGTCGCCGCCACGGCTGCAATGCCCCTGACCGGCAAACTCGGCGATGCTTTTGGGCGCAAGCGCGTCCTCCAGGGCTCCCTGATCTTCTTCATTGTTGGCGCGGCGTTGTGCTCCTTCGCGCAGACCGTGCCGGAACTCATCGGCTACCGGGCGATTCAAGGCATCGGCGGCGGAGGGCTCATGATCGGGGCACAGGCGATCATTGGCGAACTTGTCAGTCCGCGCGACCGCGGCAGGTTTCTTGGCATCATCGGCGCCGCCTTCATTGTGGCCGCGGTGGCCGGTCCACTTGCCGGCGGGGCGGTGGTGGACCATTTCTCCTGGCGCTGGATCTTCTATTTCTACGTGCCGCTGGGCATGGCCGCCCTTGCCGTGGTGACCCTCACGCTCCGGCTGCCGGACCCTCCGCGCGGGCGACACGTGGACTATGGCGGTGCGGCTTTGCTGTGCCTCGCAATCGTCTCGGTGATCTTGCTCTGCAGCGGCGGCAGCTATCCGGGGCCGGGCTGGGTGGCACCTGTCCTGGCGGCGGTGGCTGTTGCGGCCCTGGCCGGTTGGCTGCTCGCCGCGCGCCGCATGGCGGACCCGATCATTCCGTTGTCGCTGTTCCGCGACGCCGCCTTCGCGATCCCCACGGCAGTCAGCTTCCTGATCGGCTTCGCGATGTTCGCCACGCTGAGCTACCTTCCGGCGTTCCTGCAGGTGGGCATGGGCATGTCGGCCACCGCTTCCGGCGGCATGCTGATCGCCCTGATGGCCGGACTTCTGCTCACGACGGCGGCATCCGGCGCGCTGATCACCCGCACCGGACGCTACAAGCTGTACCCGGTGGCCGGGACGCTGCTAGCCGTTCCCGGAACCTGGCTGTTCAGCACCTTGGATTCGGGCAGCAGCCCCTGGCTGGTGATGGCCTCAATGGTTTTGCTCGGGCTGGGCATCGGGCTGGTCATGCAAGTCATGGTGCTGGTGGTGCAGAACTCCGTGGAGCGGCGTGACCTGGGCGCGGCCACGTCCACCGTGACCTTTCTTCGCCAGGTGGGCGCCTCTGTTGGTGTGGCAGTACTGGGTTCCCAGATCACTGTGCGCTTCGCCGCCGCCGTCCCCGCGCCGCTGGCAGCAGCACTGGGGGACAGCATCAAATCGTTGACGCCCAAGGCCCTTGAGCGTCTGCCTGCTGCGGAACGCAGTGCAGTGGGCGAGGCGTTCGGCCACGCACTTCCGCCGGTTTTCGGCTATGCCGCCATCGTGCTGGCCGCGGCATTCGTCCTGACGCTCTTCCTGCCCGAGCGGGAGCTGCGGACCACGGCACATGCCGACGCCGCGCCCACCGACGCCGCGCTCTCGAACCCCGCCAACCTGGACCCCGCCAACTCAGATACTGCCGACCCGGATCCTGCCCTGTCCGAAGCTGCAGACCCTGCCGACCGCAAACCACGAGGAGCCCCGGATGACTGAGAAGACCACCGCCCCGCTGGCCGATTTCAGCGCCGGGGACATGGCCGCCGCCGGGGGAAAGGGTGCTGCCCTGGGCGAGCTGGTGCGCCAGGGATTTCCGGTGCCGCCGGGCTTCATCGTCACCACCGGCGCGTACCTGTCCTTCCTGGCGGAGACAAGGGTGGGGGCCGCGCTGGAGGGCATCCTGCGCGTTGACCCCGGCGAGGGCCCGGACGTTGGCACGGCTGAGGGTGAAAGCCGCGGCGCCGCCATCCGTGCCCTGTTCGCCGGAACTGAATTGCCCCGGCACCTGAGGCAGGAAATCGGCGCCGCCTATGCGGAGCTGGGTGGCGGACCCGTGGCAGTTCGATCCAGTGCCACGGCGGAGGACTTGCCGGGAGCCGCGTTCGCCGGCCAGCAGGACACGTACTTGAACGTGCTGGGCGAGGACGCCGTGGTCCAGGCGGTCGCCGACTGCTGGGCGTCACTGTGGACGGACCGGGCCATTGCCTACCGCCAACGTCAGGGGATCGATCCGCAGGAACTGGCCATCGCCGTCGTCGTGCAGAGAATGGTGCCGGCCGATACGGCTGGAGTCATGTTCACCGCCAACCCCGTCACGGGTGAGCGGGCTGAAATCGTGGTGGACGCGAACCCCGGGCTGGGGGAAGCGGTGGTCACGGGCCGGGTGACGCCGGAACACTATGTCCTGGACCGCACGGGAAAGACGCTCAGCTTTGCGCCCGGCGGCCGGGAAGTGGTGATCAGCGCGGCCGAGGGCGGCGGCACACAGGAAAACCCCGGTGCGCCGGGCGTGAAGCCGGAGCTGGCCGCGGATCAGCTGACGGAGCTGGCCCGTCTGGGACAGAGGGCACAACAGCACTTCGGGCGGCCGCAGGACATTGAATGGGCGGCGGCTGGGGGAGTCCTGTATGTGCTGCAGTCGCGGCCCATGACGGCGCTGCCGCCCCAGCCGCAGACGCTCAACCCCTTCCAACGTCGGCTGGGGCCGTTTTTCATGGAGATGTTCCAGGAACGGCCCTATCCGCTGGACGTGTCCGGCTGGATGAGCCGGGGAATCCTGGCCATGCTGCATCGGATGGCCGGGAGCGTGGGGGTGGTCTTCCCAACCGTTGAACAGCTGCTCCCGGAGGAGGACGGCGTGGTGGTGCGGCTCGTCCCGCCGATTCCGCACCCGACCATCCGGACCCTTGCCGCGCCTGCGTCATTGGTGCGCCGCGCGAGGCAGTTCAATCCGGCCAACTGGACACAGGATCCACGGTTTTCCGCGTTTCTTGAGAACGTGGAGCAGCTGAACGGGAAGGATCCCGGCCTGTTGCGCTGGCGTGCGGTGGTCGCGCTCGTGGAAGAATCCTTCGCAACGATGCGGGGCATCACGGATCTGCGCGTCTCCTACTTGCCCGGAGTATTCGTACCGTTGCTAAAAATGCGCCTAATGCTCCTGCTGCTGGGCAAGGTGAAGCTGGCGGCTGCGCTGATCGCGGGGGCGGAAACCCGGACCAGCCAGGCGAACCGCGCCCTTGAACGGCTGGCTGCGATTGCCGCCGATGATCCCGGGCTGTCGCGCGCCTTTGCCGAATCGGACCCAAGCCGGCTGCTGGAGTTGGTGGAAAAGGAACCCGAACATGCTGCCTTCCGCGAGGCTTTCAAAGCGTTTCTGCTCGAATACGGCCACCGCGAAACCATCAGCGTTGTTCTAAGCAGTGCGCCCACGTGGTCCGATGCGCCGGAAGTGGTGCTGGGGCTGGTGAAAGCCATGTTCGGCGAGCGGCTCCAGACGGCCGACCAGACCGGGATGGCGCTGGACGAGTTGACGAAGCACCCTGCCCTCCGGTTCGGGCCGCTGTGCCGGAGTGTGCTGGCCTCCGTCGAGTCTGCACGGACCGGAATGGCGTTCCGCGAGGATAGCCACTTCTACGCCACAAAGGTCATTCCGCCGATGCGCCGCGCGTACCAGGAGCTCGGCCGCCGCCTGGTGCTTGCCGGCGTGGTCGACGAGGCCCACGACGTCTACCACCTGCGCTTCGAGGAGCTGGCGTCCATCACGGACACGGACGACGGCGGGGCGCTGCCGGCTTCCGTCCGGGAGCGTTTCCGTCCACTGGTGCTGGCGCGGGCGGCGAAGCGGCGCGAGCTGGAGGGGATCCCGTTGCTGGACAAGGATTTGCTCTTTGGCCGTAATCGCCGCATGGAAGGGGCCCTTGTCACCGGAACGCCAGCCAGCCGCGGCCAGGCGAGCGGACCCGTGCGGGTGATCCGTGGACCTGCCGGGTTCGGGCAGCTGCGCAGCGGCGAGATCCTGGTCTGCCCATATACAAACCCGTCCTGGACACCCCTGTTCCAGCGGGCCGCCGCGGTCGTGGTGGACACCGGAGGGATCGGCTCGCATGCGGCGATCGTGGCGAGGGAGTACGGAATTCCGGCTGTCATGGGCACTGGTTCAGGTACCAGCACCTTGGCCGACGGGCAGCGTGTACTCGTGGACGGAACCGGCGGAGTGGTCCTGCCGGCGCTCTCGGAGGACGGGGCCTGAGATGCCGGAGCTGCAGGACCACCGCAAGCTGCCGCGCCGCCGCGGAGCTGCCCTGAACAGCGCCATCTTCGAAGCGGTTCGGGCAGAGATTGCCGAATCCGGTTATGCCGCGCTGACCATGGACAGCGTGGCCGAGCGCGCCCGGGCCAGTAAGGCCTCGCTCTACAGGCGGTGGCCCGGACGTGCAGCTTTGGTACTAGAGGCAGCCTACGATGCGATGCCCAGCCCCGCGTCCGCCCCCGACACCGGAAGCCTGCGCGGAGATGCCCTGGCAGTCCTGCGGCACGTGGCGCAGCAACTGCAAGGAGTGGTGGGGCAGGCCATGCGCGGGCTGCTGGGCGAGGCGCTCCAGAACCCGGCAGTGGCCGCGGAAATCCACGACTACGCGCGGGGCAACGTCGTCAAGGTCATGCGCGCCATCATCGAGCAAGCCGTGGCCCGCGGCGAATGCGACCCCGCCCTGGCCACGGCTTGCAAAATCGAGGCGGGCCCCGCCTTGCTGCGGCAGAGATTCATCTTCTCGGCCGCCCCCATCGAGGACGATTACCTGGTGCAGGTGGTGGACGAGGTGATGCTGCCGTTGCTGGGGGTCAGCCCGCCAGGGGCACCGGAAGTCCGCTGAAGTCTGCGGCTAGCTGGCCAGCCAGATGTCCGGGCCGAAGACCTCGTAGTGAATCTTCGTGGCGGGGATGCCGGCGTTGATGGCCTCGTTGCGGATGTGCTTCATGAACGGAAGCGGACCGCAGAGGTACAGCGAGGCGTCGGCCGGGAGATCCACTTCGCGCAGGGACATGAATCCGGCTTTGGCTCCGGCCTCCGGCTGCTCGAGCCAGAGCTGGAGGTTGGCGCCCTCGAGGCGTTTGACGTCATCGGTCATCTGCCCCCGCAGTGCCCAGCTCTCCAGAGTGCTTTCGGCGTGCAACACCAGCACCTCCCGGTCGGAACCCGACTCTGCCAGGGACCGAAGGATGGACGCCGTGGGCGTGCAGCCGATGCCTGCCGAGGCCAGCACGACCGGTCCGTCGCCGTCCTTGAGCGTGATTTCGCCGTAGGGGTTGGAGATCTCCAGGATGTTGCCTACCTCCACGCTGTTGTGCAGGACGGGGGAGACCTCACCGCCGTCGTCCAGCTTGGAGGTGAAGGAGCGGCTGGTGCCGGCGTCGCCGGAGAGCGAGTACTGGCGGACCTGGCGCAGGCCGTCGGGGAGCTCGACCTTCACGCTGACATATTGGCCAGGAAGAGCCGGGGTGACCGGGGTGTCGTCCGCCGGTTCAAGGGTGAAGGTCATGGCGCCGGTTCCCGCAGGGGACTTGGCCGCTACCCGCCACGGGCTCCACATCTTGCCGTTGGCCTGGGCAGCGTAGAGGCCCTTTTCGAGCTTGATCAGAGCATCCGCCATGAGCCAGTAGACCTCGGTCCAGGCCTCGGCGATCTCGGGGGTGATGACTTCGGCGAGATCTTCGGCTATGGCCGCGAACAGGTGCTCGTAGACCACCTTGTACTGCGGTTCGGTGATGCCCAGCGAGGCGTGGCGGTGGGCGATGCGGGACAGCACGGTCTCCGGCAAGGTTCCGGGGTTGCTTACAAGATGGGTGGCGAAGGCCGCGATGCTTCCGGCTAGGGCCTGCTGCTGGTCGCCGGAGCGCTGGTTGGAACGGCTGAACAGGCCATCAAGGAGTTCGGGGTGTGCCGCAAAAAGCCGCGCGTAGAACTTCGGCGTAATTTCGCCGATCCGGGAGCCGACCAGCGGAAGCGTGGCCTCGATGACAGGGCGGGATTTGTCCGAGAGCATGTGTACTCCTGAGGTAGTGGCCCGGGGTCTTGGTCCGGACCGCGATAAAATATTCGTATTTGAAATACAAGTATTTATACCTAAGTTCTACACCCTGTAGAAATCAATGCCAAATCGGTCAGACGCCGGGGCGTAGGCCTATCATCTGGAACACGGGCGCCATCTGGCGCGTTCCGGGAAGATCGGCCACCACAACGTCGTCGAGCTCCCGATAAAACGCCTCGCGGGCACGGGCCAAGGCGGCCCGAAGCCGGCACTCGTTGATCAGCGGGCAGTTGCCGCCCGGCCCGATGCAGTCGGCAGGATCTTCGCGGGTATCGAGCTGCCTGAGAACCTGTCCCACGGAGACGCGGCGGCCGGCTGCACTGAGCCTCGACCCGCCGTTGCGGCCGCGTTCAACGTCGATCAGGCCCAGAACCCGCAGCCTGGCCATGGCCTTGCTGACATGGTTGTACGGCGTGCCGACCGCGTCTGCCACGCTCTGGGTCGTGAGAAGGTCGCCGTCCGGCGTAGCCGCGAGCACCATGAGGGCGCGCAGGCTCACATCCGTGAAGGCGTTGATTTTCATGAGTCCAGCCTAGGGACACTGTGCAAATGACGGCTGCTCATACCCGGTCTAGTCCACCCAGATGGCGGGTTCATTCGTGTCCGCCGCGAGTTCGCCAAACTCCCACTCACGCGTGGCCGGGCTTGCCGCATACGGCAGGACGGCCGCAAACACAGCCCCATCGCGGTGTTCTGTTGCCACATGGATGGCGTCAGAGTCTTCCTCGAGCAGAGTGATGTCGCAGACGATAGCGGCAGCCCGGAAGTCGTCGCGGTTCTGGCGCAGCAGCGCAGTGATGTCGCTGATCATCGCGTCGGCATTGAACTCGTCTCCGGAGCCGGATTCGGCATCCGCCGGAGAGACCGCCACGAGGCGGACCTCGCCGTCGTTCTCCACCACGAGCGCGAAGGGCATGAAGCCGCCGTTGCGCTCAAGTTGCTCCTGCGCGGCTCCCATGCCGGTGCCCAGCAGGTTTTCCAGGTCCGTGGCGGTGGCCTCGGGAACGGACGTCCGCCACGACGGTGCCGGCTGAGATGATTGGGGCTCTGCCACTTCCTCCATCCTAGCTCCGGACAAGGGCCAGTACGCGGTCTCGGACGCGCTCCATGGTGGCCTGGTCTGTGGCTTCGGCGTTCAGGCGCAGGTACGGCTCAGTGTTGGAAGGGCGAAGGTTGAACCAGTAGCTGCCGTCAGCGGCCGTGAACGTGCTGCCGTCGAGATTGTCGACGGTGACGTCTTCGCCGGAGAAATCAACGCGGACGCGCTCCACCGCGCCGGCCTTGTCCTCGATCTCCGAGTTGATCTCGCCAGAGGAAACGTAAGGCTCGTATTCACGGCCGAGCTCGGAAAGCGGGCCGTTCTGCTCACCCAGGGCAGCCAGGACGTGCATGGCCGCAAGCATCCCCGTATCTGCATTCCAGAAGTCGCGGAAGTAGAAGTGTGCGGAGTGCTCGCCGCCGAAGACCGCGCCTTCCTTCGCCATGACGGCCTTGATGAAGGAGTGGCCTACGCGGGTACGGACCGCGCGTCCACCGTCCTGGGACACGAGCTCGGGCACTGCCCGGGACGTCAGCAGGTTGTGGATGATGGCGGGCGTTTCCTCACCCTGCGCTTTGGCGCGCGCGATCTCGCGGCGGGCCACCATGCCGGTGATGGCCGACGGCGACACGGCGTCGCCGTTTTCGTCGATGACGAAGCAGCGGTCGGCGTCGCCGTCGAAAGCCAGTCCGATGTCTGCCCCGTGTTCGACGACGGCGGCCTGAAGATCGCGCAGGTTTTCCGGCTCCAGCGGGTTGGCCGGGTGGTTCGGGAAGGAACCGTCCAGCTCGAAGTACAGCGGAATGATGTCAAAGGGCAGTTTCGGCAGCAGGGCGTCGCCGAGGACGGCGGGAGTGGTGAGTCCGGCCATGCCGTTGCCCGCATCGACCACTACCTTCAGCGGGCGGGAGCCGGAGAGGTCCACGAGTTTGCGCAGGTATTCGGAATAGCCCTTGAGGACATCCTGGACGCCGATCTGACCGCGGGTTGCGGCTGCAGGGACGGAGCCTTCGTTGAGGTACTGCTCCGCGAGGGCCTGGATCTCTTTGAGACCTGTTTCGGAGGAGATGGGCACGGCGCCGGCCTTGGCCATCTTGATGCCGTTGTATGCGGCGGGGTTGTGGCTGGCGGTGAATGTGGCGCCGGCGGCGTTGAGGGCACCGCACGCGTAGTAGAGCTCGTCCGTGGAGATCAGGTCCAGCAGCTGGACGTTGGCTCCGCGGGTGGCGGCGCCGTTGGCGAAAGCCTTGCTGAATTCGGGGGAGGAGGGGCGCATGTCACCTCCGACCAGGACCGTCTGGCCTTCGAGTTCCAGCACGTCGACGAAGGCTGCGCCCACGGCTTCGACGATTTCGGCGGTGATGGATTCGCCCACGATGCCGCGGACGTCATACGCCTTGAACGAGGCTGAAAGATCAAAAGTATTGGTCTGGTTGCTAGTCACGGGATTTATCTTACTTTGAAGCGGGCAGCGGCCAGTGGAGGGGAAGTCACGGAGGTGGCGGCGGGTTGCCGCCCGCATGAGTGCGTGCCGTTGTCCACATGGCAGGGGCCGGGCTTTGGAGTGTCAGAGGCGGCTGGGATACTGAATCAATGGCCAATAACCAGCACGCTGCAGTTCTACCGTCCGCCTCAAGCACTCCTTCCGGCACTACCACGGAAGTTTCCGGAACCCGCGGCCAGGCCTTGGAGGTCCTGCGGGAGCTGGTCGGCCACCCCGGCGCCGACTTTCACGACGGCCAGTTTGAGGCGATCGAAGCCCTGGTCGACGGCGGCCGGCGGGCGCTGGTGGTGCAGAGGACGGGCTGGGGAAAATCGGCGGTTTACTTCGTGGCCTCATTGCTGCTCAGGCGGCGCGGGGCAGGGCCCACTCTCATCGTTTCGCCACTTCTGGCGCTGATGAGGGACCAGGTGGCTGCCGCCGCCCGTGCCGGTGTCCGTGCCGTGGCCATCAATTCCGCCAACCAGCTGGAGTGGGACACTGTGCGCGAGCAGCTCGCGGCGGACCAAGTGGACGTCCTGCTGGTTTCGCCTGAGCGGCTCACCAATCCCTCGTTCCGTGAAAACCAGCTGCCCGAGCTGATCCGCCGCACCGGACTCCTGGTCATCGACGAAGCCCACTGCATTTCCGACTGGGGACACGATTTCCGCCCGGACTACCGGCGGATCGCTGACCTCATCACGCAACTGCCGGACACGGTTCCGGTCCTGGCCACGACCGCCACGGCCAACTCCCGCGTGGTCCACGACATCGAAGAGCAGCTGGGCGACGCAGTGCTCACCATCCGCGGCGCCCTGGGAAGGGAGTCGCTGCGGCTCGGCGTGCTCACGCTGCCCGACTCCCGTGAACGGCTCGGCTGGCTGCTGACGCACCTGGCGGATCTGCCGGGCAGCGGAATCATCTACACCCTGACGGTGTCGGCGGCCGAGGACACGGCCCGTCTTCTGGCTGAGGCGGGCCACGAGGTGCTGGCATACACGGGCCGCACCGACCCCGCGGACCGCGAACGGGCTGAACAGCTGCTCAAGGACAATGAAGTCAAGGCGCTCGTGGCCACCTCCGCGCTGGGCATGGGCTTCGACAAGCCGGACCTCGGCTTTGTGGTGCACCTCGGTGCGCCGTCCTCACCGGTGGCGTACTACCAGCAGGTGGGCCGTGCCGGCCGCGGGGCCGCCAACGCCGACGTCCTGCTGCTCCCCGGGGCGGAGGACCGGGACATCTGGCAGTACTTTGCCACGGCCTCCATGCCTTCGGAGGAGAAGGCCGCCGCCGTGCTCACAGCGCTTGCCGAGGCAGGGACGGCGGTGTCCACGGTGGCATTGGAGGCGCGCGTGGACCTGCGGCGGACCCCCCTGGAACTGTTGCTCAAGGTCCTGGCCGTCGACGGCGCAGTGGAGCGTGTGGGCGGCGGCTGGCGGTCAACCGGACTGACCTGGACCTATGACGCCGAACGCTACCGCCGCATCGCGGAAGCCCGGGTGGACGAGCAGGATTCCATGGTCATATACCAGGACACGGCCGGGTGCCGGATGGAATACATCACTTCGGTGCTGGATGATGAGACCGCCCACGCCTGCGGCCGGTGCGACAATTGCGCCGGCCAATGGTTCCGGGCAGACATCGCAGCCTCGGCCACGGCGGCGGCCGGGCAGACGCTGAGCCGTGCAGGCATGGTGCTGGAGCCGCGGCTGCAATGGCCCAGCGGAATGGACCGGCTGGGCGTGCCGGTCAAAGGAAAGATCAAGCCGGACGAAAGTCTGGCCAACGGCCGCGTGCTTGCCCGTCTGACGGACCTGGGCTGGGGCGGGGCGCTGCGGGAACTCTTCGCCGCCGGTGCCCCGGACCGCACCGTGGATCCCGGCATGCTGCAGGCATGCGTCCAGGTGCTGCGCGAATGGGGCGCCGGCGACTCCCGCGTTCCGGGCTGGAGTGGCGCGGGGCGGCCGGCGGCCATCGTCAGCATGCCGTCGCGCGGCAAACCGGCCCTCGTGGAATCCCTGGCCCGGGGCATCTCCGACATCGGCCGCATCCCGTATCTGGGCCAGCTGGAGATGGCACACGGCGGGCCCACGGGCGGCCGCGGCGGCAACAGCGCCTACCGTCTCGCCGGAGTGTGGGACCGGCTGGTGGTGGGGCCAGAACTGGGAACTGCCGTGGCCGGTCTTGGCGGCCAAAGCGTGATGCTCATTGATGACCTTGTGGACAGCCGCTGGACCGTTACCGTTGCCGGCCGTGCCCTCAGGCGGGCCGGCGCCGGGGCGGTTCTGCCGCTGGCGCTGGCCCAGGCCGGCTGACCTCGGCCCCGGCATGCCGGTGCAGCATCAGGCTGTCGGCCGTGCTGAGGAGCATCAGCAGGGCAATGGACAGGAAGGCCCCGCGGTAGCCGGCCACGCCGCCGTCGCCCTGCCCCGCACCAAGCACGCCGCCTAATCCGGAGGCCAAAACCGGAGCGGCGTCGAAGACGCGGAGGAGGAGTGCGCCCACGGCGATGCCCGCTCCGGTGGCGAGCTGGACCAGCGTCGCAGATACGGCGTTGGCCGAGGTCAGCTGGCCCGGCACGATGTCTGCGTACTGGACGGAGGCGTAGGCGGAGAACCCGATCGACCGGAACGCCCCGCTGCAAACGAGGAGCACAAATATCAGGGGCTCCGGCGTTCCCGGATTGAGCAGGGCGCAGAGGGCGAAGGTCGAGGCCGACGCGAGGGAGGCAAAGACGAGGACGGACTTGAACCCGAAGCGTCTGATCAGCGGTGTGGTGGCGGGTTTGATGCCGATGTTCCCGATGAACACCGCCGCCACCATGATGCCCGCGTGCAGGGGGCTCCAACCGAATCCTTCTTGGAACATCAGCGGAAGGAGGAAGGGCACGGCGCTGATGGTCAGCCGGTAGATGAAGCCGCCGGTGTTAGTTGCCCGGAACGTCCGCGTCGAAAATACGGTCAGGTCGAACAGCGGATTGGCAGCCCGGCGCATCCACAGCGCCGCCGCTGCCAGGGCAACAGCTCCGGCTCCTACACTCAGCAGCGTCCATTGCCCCTCTGGATGGGCGCTGGCGAGCTCCAGGCCAACCACCAGCGCCCCCACTCCGGCTGTGGTGAGGACCAGTCCCAGCCAGTCGAGCCTCCGTGCCCGGTCGCCGGTCACGGGTGGCACGAGGCGGAGGGCGGCCAGGAAAGCCGCGGCGCCCAGGGGGAGGTTGACCAGGAAAATCCAGTGCCAGGACAGGTAAGTCGTCAGCGCGCCGCCCACCAGCGGCGCCAGCACAGGGGCCAGAAGCCCGGGCCACACGAGGTAGGCCGTGGCACGCAGCAGCTCGGCCTTGGGCGTGCCGCGGAGCACCACGAGAGTGCCCACCGGAACCATCATGGCCCCGCCGGCCCCTTGCAGAATGCGGCTGAGGGTCAGCATGGTCAGGTCCTGGCTCACGGCACAGAGCAGGGAAGCCACGGTGAAGAGAGCAATGGCCAGGCAGAAGATGCGGCGTGCTCCGAGCCGTTCCGCGAGCCAGCCGCTGAGCGGTATCCCCATGGCCACCGTCATCAGGTAGGCGGTCATGGTGATGTTCACGCCCGCGGCCGCCACATTGAAGTCGTCGGCGATGCTGGGGATTGCCGTGGTCAGCACCGTCCCGTCCAGGAACTCCATGAAGAAGGTGGCCGCCACGAGCAGCGCCAGCCGCGGGTTCCACGGATGGGCCGCCGTTGCCTGACCGCCAGCCGGGGCGCCGCCCAGGGCATTCTCTTTCGGCGCCCCGCCTTCCGGCATATCGCGTCCCGGGCCGTTGACCTCGCCGCTCATGAGTCCCGGGCCAGTGCTGAGTTTCGGGCCAGTTCCAGGACAGCCATGGCGGCGTTGTGCCCGCCGATGGCACTGACGGCCCCGCCGCGGCGCGCACCGGAGCCGCACAGCAGTATGCGTTCGTCGCTGGTGGCCACGCCCCAGCGGCGGGCCGGACTGTCCAGCGGCGTACCGTCCTCGACGAACGGCCAGTCGAGGCCTCCGTGGAAGATGTTGCCGCGCGGCATGCCCACGGCCCGCTGGATGTCCAGAGTGGTCTTGGTTTCGATGCAGCCAGTGCCGTCCGGTGCGGTCATGACAAGGGGTTCAATGGGTTCGCCGAGCACCGAGTTCAGGGACCTGAGTACGGCCGCCTGCAGTTGCGCGCGCCGGGCCCCGTTGTTCTCCCGGGTGATGAGGCGGTCAGGGACGTGGAGGCCGAAAACCGTGAGGGTCTGCGCCCCGGCGGCCTGCAGCTCCGGTGACAGGATGCTGGGGTCCGTCAGCGTGTGGCAGTAGATCTCGCAGGGCAGCGGTTCGGGGATGGCGCCGGACTCCGCTGTCCGGTACGCCTGGTCCAGCTGGTCCCACGTCTCGTTGATATGGAAGGTTCCGCCGAAGGCGGCCTCCGGGGTGACCCCTTCGTCCAGGAGGCGGGGCAGCCTCCTCAGCAGCAGGTTCACTTTGACCTGGGAGCCTTCGCGGGCGTGGTTCGGGTTCGAAACTCCGGTGCCGGAACCCGCGGGTGGTGTCCGCAGCCGGCCCAGCACGGCCGGGGCAACATTGGCCAGCACCCAGCGGGCCGTCGCCGCACGGTCTTCGCCGGCGCGGCGGTAGCTCACGCCTCCGCCGGGGTCGATGGCCGTCACTTCCGCGCCGGTGAGCACGGTGGCCCCTGCCTCGCGGGCGGCACGTTCCAGCTCCGCGGACACCGAGCCCATGCCCCCGATCGGAACATCCCAGTCGCCAGTGCCCCCGCCGATCAAGTGGTACAGGAAGCAAATGTTCTGCTGCAGGTCTTTCCCGCCGGCCTCCGCGAACGTGCCGATCAGGGCATCGGTCAACACGACGCCGCGCACCAGGCCGTGCTGCAGCTGGCCGGCGATGGCCTCGCCGATGGGCCGCTCCATCACGGCATCCCAGGCCTCCGAGGCCCCGGCAGCCGTCGCGACCCGGCGCGCCTCGGACCTCGTCCGCAGCGGGGACATCAGGGTGGGCCACAGCGCTTCGGTGAGCTTGCGGCAGCTGGCGTAGAACCTGGTGAAGGCTTCGGCTTCACCGTCGGGGGCGCCGATGGCTGCGAACGACGCTGCAGTGGACGCGGCGTCGCCGCTGTCGATCAGGAGGCCCCGGCCCGGGTGCGACGGGTCCGGCGTGTACGACGAATAACGACGGCGGGCCAGCCGGACCCGAAGTCCAAGGTCGTCGATGATCCGCTGCGGCAGGAGGCTGACCAGGTATGAGTAGCGCGAGAGGCGCGCGTGGACGCCGTCGAAGGCTTGGGCCGAGACGGCGGCGCCGCCAGCGCGGTCGAGTTTTTCCAGCACGAGCACGCGGAGCCCGGCCTTGGCCAGGTAGGCGGCTGCCGCCAGTCCGTTGTGTCCGCCGCCCACGACGATGGAGTCATATGCCTCGTTGCCAGTCATGCGATTATCCTGCCACCGGAGCGAGGAGCACCGCGCCACGCGTCCGCGACCCGGACGGAACAACGGCCATGCGAAACCCCGCCCATGCAAAACAACGGCCACGCACAACCCCGGGAACGCAAAAGACCCCGGTCCAGGGACCGGGGCCAAACGCGGAGACGGGGGGATTTGAACCCCCGGTGGAGTTGTGCCCCACACTTCATTAGCAGTGAAGCCCATTCGGCCGCTCTGGCACGTCTCCAATTGCTATTCCTAGCCCACCAAGGATACGCAGAACGGGCCACCCAGTGCAAAACGGCGTCAGCACGCGGCCTAGGCGGGCCGGCGGCGGCGTTCCGCCCCGTGTCAGGCGGTCCCGCCCGCGAGGGACCTCCAGAGAAAATGCTGGCTGCGGCTCTGGAGCGCGGCGGCCTGCCTGTTGTCCGAGGCTCCGGCATGCCCGCCTTCAAGCGCCTCGTGGAACCAGACGTTGGGAATGCCCATGGCCTCCATGCGGGCGGCCATCTTGCGGGCCTGCACCGGGCCCACCCGGTCGTCCGACGTCGCGGTCCAGATGAAGGTCTCCGGGTAGTCCACCCCGTCCCTGAGCAGGTGGTACGGCGAGAACGTCCTGATGAATTCCCACTGTTCCGGGACGTCCGGATCACCGTACTCGGCAATCCACGAATGACCCGCGGAGAGCCTGGTGTACCGGCGCATATCCAGTAGGGGCACGCCGCAGGACACGGCGCCGAACAGTTCCGGGAAGCGCGTCAGCATGTTGCCCACGAGGAGCCCGCCGTTGGAGCCGCCCACACAGCCAAGGCGCTCCCGGCTCGTGACACCCCGCGAGATAAGGTCCTTTGCGACGGCGGCGAAGTCCTCGAACGCGCGGTGCCGGTTCTCCTGCAGCGCAGCCCGGTGCCAGGAAGGACCGTATTCTCCGCCGCCGCGGATGTTGGCCACCACATAGACGCCGCCGCGGCTGTGGGGCGCTGCACCGTCGGCGCCGGCCGATTCCGCGGTCCGCCGCTCCAGCCAGGCCCGGCCCACCGCGCCGCTGTAGGCGGGCGTGCGCGAGACCTCGAAGCCGCCGTACCCGAAGAGCTGGGTGGGGTTCTGCCCGTCGAGCACCAGGTTGCGCGCCGCAATCTGGAAGTACGGCACCCGGGTGCCGTCCTCGGACACGGCAAAGTGCTGCTGCACTTCGTAGCCGGCATCGTTGAAGAACGACGGCGATGCCTTGACCACTGCGTGGCTGCTCACCACGCCTGCGTCCTGGGCGTGGTTTTCCCTTGACAGGGTTCCGCGGGTCAGCGTGGTGGGGGTGGTGAAGCCGGTGGCGACGAGCCAGAAATCGTCGCCTGCCCCTCGCGGTCCGCCGGGGGAGCGGTGTCCGCCGTCGGAGCCGCCTTCTGCGTCGTCCTCGTCGTCCACGGCGAAGGCGTTGACGTCGTGCAGGGGAGGGCACGCATCCAGCAGGGAGGAGGCCCAGGCGCCGGCCCGATGGTCAGCGTCAGCTTCAGCCCCTGCCCCCGAAGCGGGCTGCGACGGGTCCAGCACCCGGATTTCCGAGGAGACGTCACGCAGGAGGTTCAGCAGCAGGAAGTTCCGCGTCCAGCTCCAGGACTGCAGCGACGTGTGGGCATCCGGGGTGAAGAGGACCGTCAGCCTGCGCTCGCCGGCAACGTAGCGGTCAAAATCCGCCGCGAGCAGCGAACCCGCCGGATAGCTCGTTCCGTCCACTGTCCACTCGCGCTGCGGCCGGAAGAGCAGCCATTCCCGGTGCGCGCTGAGGTTGACGTCCGTGGGCGCATCGACTGCCGTCCAGGACCCGTCCCGCAGCACAGAGGTTGTCCGGTTGAAGAAGTCGATCCAGTCAACGGCGAAGGTCCGTTCAAACCCCGGCGTGGAGTCGTGGGCCACGATCGCCATCATGTGGTCCTCGGGGATCTCGAAGATCCTGGCCGCATCGGCCAGGGACTGGCCGCGGTGCAGTTTCACGCCGGTGCGTGCGTAGGATGAGGCGGTCCGCGGCAGGGCGTCCGCCGTGCTGGCTACCAGCAGCGTATCCGCGTCAAGCCACGAAACGTTGCCCTTCGCCGTCGGAAGGTCAAAGCCGCCGGCGACGTGGTCAACGAAACTGCGGGTCTCGACGTCGAACTCGCGGTAGCGGTTGGCGTCGCCCCCGTCGGGGGAGAGGGCCAGCAGCGCCAGCCGGTAGGGCAGGCCAGGTTCCGGCCGGAGGAAGTTTGCCCCGTGGAAGACCCATTCCTCACCTTCGGCGGCGGCGAGCGCATCCACATCGAGCAGCACGTCCCATTCGGGGGCGTCGGTGCAGTAGCTCTCCCAGGTGGTCCGGCGCCACAGGCCCTTCGGGTTCTGCCGGTCCTTCCAGAAGTTGTAGTACCAGTCGCCACGCTTGCTCACCATGGCGATCTTGTCCGTGGAGTCCAGCACTTCGAGGATCTCGCCTTCGAGGCGGGCATAGTCCGCGTCCTCCAGAAGGTCCTCCGTCCTGGCATTCTGCTCCCGGACCCAGGCCAGTTGTTCCTCGCCGTAGATGTCCTCGAGCCAGATGTTTTCATCGGTGGGCTCGGGCGCGGTTTCGGGGGGAACGGCGCCGGACGCGGCGGCGGAATCAGCTGCTGTGGTGGTCATGGCCCCAACCAAACAACATCCCGGCTCAGCTAGCAAGTCACATGCCGATACTCTGGATGCCGTGGTCACATCGCAAAGCATCCGGACGGTACTGATAGGCGCCGGGCCGAGGGGTACCAGCGTGCTGGAGCGGCTGCTCGCTAACTGGGCCGCGGCGGCCACGTCCGGATCTGTTTCATCCGGTTCGTCGTCCGAATCGGCGCCGGTACAGGCGAAAGCCGGCCTGCACATCGACGTGGTCGATCCCTACCCGGCCGGCGCGGGGCATGTGTGGCAGCCCGGACAGTCGCGGCTGTACCTGATGAACACGCAGTCGTTCTACCCCACGCTCATCCCGGAGGACCCGCAGCTTGCCGCCCCGGTTGCCGGCACAACGTTTGACCGCTGGCGGGCCCGGCAGCAGCAGGATCCCCTTCCCGGGCTGACCGAAGAGGAACTCGCGGAACTGGCCGTGCTCGGCTCCGGTGACTTCCCCAGCCGTGCCCTGTACGGCCGCTACCTCCGCTCCACGCTTGAGGAACTCCTCGCGGTGGTGCCCGACGGCGTCACGGTGGACTTCCACGAAACGTCGGCCACCGCCGTGCGCCCCTCGCCGGACGGAACGTTCGACGTCGAGCTGGCCGGCGGCGGGACGCTTGCCGCCGATTCCGTGGTGTTGGCACTGGGCCACCTGGACTCCAGGCTTAGCCCGGAGCAGCGCCAACTGCAGGCAGCTGCCGCCCAATTCGGACTGCGCTACTTTCCGCCTGCTGTTCCTGCCGACGTCGACTGGTCGACTGTTCCAGCCCGCGAACCGGTGCTGGTCCGCGGGATGGGGCTGAACTTCTTTGACGTCATGGGCCAGCTCACCGAGGGCCGGGGCGGGAAGTTCGTGGACGCCGGAGACGCCCTTGAGTACCTGCCCTCGGGCCAGGAACCGCTGATCATCGCCGCGTCCCGGCGCGGCACGCCGTACCGTTCCAAGGCCACTCTTGAGGGCTACTACCCGGCGTCGGTGACCCTGCGGTACTGCACCGGGGCCGCCTTGCGGAGGTTCGCCGCAGCCGGCATCGTTCCGGCCTTCGACCACGACCTCTGGCCGCTCCTGCACCGCGATGCCCTGTGGGCGTACTACTCCACGCTGGTGCGTTCCGAGCCTGCAGCCGTGCCGGATCCGGCCAGGTTCCTGAAGGAACTGGACGAGGCGCTGCACCCACATGCCCATACGACGGCAAAATGGGAAGAGATTGTCAGGGCGGTCATCGAAGGACATGTCCGCCCCGACGGCAGGCTGGATCTGCTGAGCCTCGCGGCGCCGCTGGCGGGACAGCCGTTCGGTTCCCGCGCGGAGCTGGACGCCGCCGTCGTCGACTATCTGCTCGACGACGCCCGCCGCTCTGCCCTCGGCGAGGACGACCCCCTGAAGATGACCATCGGTGCGCTGCACCACGGCCGCGCCGTGCTGAAGTCAGTGGTGGCCGACGGCGGCATCACCGACGAGTCGTGGGTCGCCGGGCTGCGGGGCTGGTTTGAGTCGTTTGTGGAAGGCCTCGCCAGCGGGCCCCCGGCGCTCCGTGCCGAGCAGCTCGCCGCATTGGCCCGCGCAGGCGTGGTCAGTTTCGTGGGACCGGACCCCAAATTCGGGCTGGACCGGAAGGCGGGGTTCTTTACCGCCGCGTCACCGTGGGTGAAGGACGCCGCCGCGAAGGCCCGCACCATGGTTGAGGCCCTGGCACCGGCCAACCGGGTGTCCGTCAACGAGTCTCCGCTGCTGGAACAGCTCCTCGCCGACGGGCTGGTGCGGCCGCGGACGATGATGACGGTTGAAGGAACACCGGTGCAGTCCTCGGGACTGGATGTCAGCCCGCATCCTTACCGGCCGGTGGCAGCCAACGGAGAAGTTGCCAAGCGGGTCTTCGTGCTGGGCCTCCAGCTCTCGGCAACCCAGTGGGGAACGGCGATCGCCGCCGAAGCCGTGCAGCAGGCCGGCCCGGTCTACGCCAGCGGCCAGCGCACCCTGCGCGACGCCGACGAAATCGCCCGCGCCATCCTCAAGCCCTGACGGGGCCGACGGCAGAGACCACGACGGTGACCTTCACCACGGTTCCCGACTCAATGGCGGTGAGGATCAGCGTTCCGACGCCGGCTGCAGCCTTTGCTGGCACCGCGAGGTTCACTGTGGCTGCCCCGGAGGCCGCGGGAACCGTGCCCAGCGGGGTGGTCGTGCCCGCCGCGTCCGTGAAAACCGCAGTCAATGACTTGTTGGCCGGGCTGCCCAGCGAGGCCAGGTCCAGCTTGGAGACTTCGAGCGTCAAGGCGTCGCCGCCCTTGACCGCCGCCGCCGTCGAGTTGACGACGGACACGGTGCGCCGGGCAAAGTCAGGGGACGCGGGGTTGTGCTCCTGCAGGTACCTGATCCATGCGTCGCGGTCCACGAGGCCGGAGTCTTTGGTGCCCGTGCCTTCCTTGAAGACCCGGAAGTTGTCGCCGCCCGTTGCCAGGAAGCTGAACATCCCGATCCGGCAGGGCTTGGCCGGATCAAGCGGTTTCCCGTTCACCCGGATCGCGGTAATGCGGTCTCCCGCTGCGCGGGCGGCGTCGTAGGTGTAGTTGACGTTCTCGGACAGGCCCAGCTGCTGGTAGGCGCGGCTCGGGACGCTGCCGTCGGGGTTGGTCTGCCACTGCTGTTCCAGGAGCGTCTTGAACTGTGCCCCGCTGAGGGAGGCGGTCCACAGGTTGTTCACGAATGGCAGGACGGAATTGGCCTCGGCGTACGTGATAGTTCCGTCGGGTGCGAAGTACAGCTCGTTGCGCAGCCCGCCGGGATTCACGACGCCGATTTCGGCTCCGCCCAGTTCCGGCGCCTTGAGCGCATCCACGAGAGAGTCGGCCACGAGGTTGCCCAGGGTGGACTCGCTCGCGCGGTCGTCCCGCTTCGCCGGAGTGGTGTCCGTGACGGGAGTGAACGCCGTGGTGATATCAGCGGTCACCCTGCCCACCGGCTGGTTTCCGATTTCAGCAGCCTCGGCGAGGGCCTTCCTGACGATCACGTCGACGGCGGCGACCCTGGGGTAGACGGCCACAAGGTCCGCGGCGGCATCAGTGGTGCGCTTGACGTTTCCTGCCTTGTAGCCGGTGACAGCCTTCGTCCTGGTGTCCACGGTCAGCTGGATCTGTCCAATGTTCTCGCCGTAGTTGCCGGTCTGCACAATGGGCCGGGTCTTGCCCTCCACCCCGGGAACGGGAGCATCCCACGCGTACTCCTTGTGGGTGTGGCCGTTGAAGATCGCATCCACGTCGGCGGATGTTTCGGAGACCAGCTTGGCGAAGGGGCCGCCGGCGGCCACCTCCTGCTCCAAAGTGGCGCCTTCCGGTGTTCCGGACCCTGCGCCGTCGTGGTTTTCCACGACGATCACGTCTGCCAGGTCCTCCGCCTTGATCCTGGCCGCAACGCGGTTGATGGCGTCGACGGGATCGCCGAACTCAAGCCCAGTGATCCCGGCAGGAGTGACGAGGGAGGGCACTTCCTGGGTCACGGTGCCGATGACGGCCACCTTGATGCCGCTCATCTCGAGGACCGTGAACTCCGGCAGCACGGGCTCCGAGGTGCCCTTCCTGCAGACGTTGGCGCCGAGGTAGGGAAACTTGGCGTTGCTGCCGCCGGCGACGCGGTCGCGCAAATCCGCCCAGCCGCGGTCGAACTCGTGGTTGCCCACCGCGGAGGCCCTCAGCTCCAGTGTGTTGAGGACATCGAGGGTGGGCTGGTCCCTTGCAGCAGAGGACGCGAACAGCGATGCCCCGATGTTGTCCCCCGCGGAGAGGAAAGCAGTGGGGCCCGGTGCAGCGGCGCGCAACATCTCCACGGTGCCGGCGAACAGCACCGTGTTGGTGTCGATGCGGCCGTGGAAATCGTTGATGCCCAGGAAGTTCAGGTCAACGGTGGCCGGAGCGGCAGGGCCGGCCGGCAGGTCAAGGCCAGCGAGCACGGGGTCGTGGTCGCTGGCCCTGTACTGGCCGATACCGGCCAGTCGCTTCGCTGGAAGGTCCTGGCCGGTATTTTTCACAGGAATTTACTTGCGGTGGACGGTTTTAGCGATCAGGCCCCCGCAGTCTCCGCCTCCGCGGTCTGGGCCTGGGCGCCCTGCCCAGTGTCCTGCACGATCCTGAACCTGGCGCCGGTGGGATCCGCCAAGGTGGCCAGCCGCCCGAAGGGTGTGTCGTCGGGTCCGTCGACGACGGTGGCGCCCAGGCTGACGGCCTTCTCGATGGATGTATCGGCGTCCCCCACGGCGAAGTAGACGACCCAGTTCGACGGGACCTCGGCTGGCAGGTCCGCCGCGGCATCGTAGATCCCGGCCTTCGCGTCTCTGCCCGCGCCCAGAGTCGTGTAGCGGAACTCCGGGGTATCGCTCATGACGTCCGTGTTCCAGCCAAAGACGTCCTGGTAGAACTTCACAGCGGTGGCGTAGTCCTTGGTGTGAAGCTCGTGCCACGCAGGGGTGCCGGGTTCGGCAACCACTTCATACCCGCGCATTTCGCGGGGCTGCCATACGCCGACGGCAGCGCCGGACGGATCGCCGAAGAACGCCATGTGGCCCTGTTCCGGGACGTCCATGGGTTCCATGTACACCTGGCCGCCGTTGGCCGTGACTGCGGTGGCCGTGGCGGCGGCGTCGTCAGTGCGCAGGTACGTGGACCACATGTCCGGCATGGCCGCCTGGTCCTCCTGCTTCTGCATGATTCCCGCGACCAGTTTGCCGTTCTTGTTGGCGGTGATGTAGCCGCCGTATTTTTCCTGGTCCCCGGTCTGGAAGTCCCAGCCGAACAGTTCGCCATAGAACTGCCGGGAAGTGTCGGTGTTGGAGGTCATCAGGTCAATCCAGCAGGGTGCTCCGGGCGTGATGTCTGGGGTGGGCATAGTCAGCTCCTGTAGTGGGCCGCGAAACAAGTCCGCAGGTCAAAGGGATATGGAGACAGGATCGACACTATGCCCGCGGTATGACAGTTTCAATGGCTCCGGCAGTCAGAGCCGGTCGGAATACGAGGTGGCGGGTTCGTTGTCGTCGTCGGCTTCGACCCACTCGATGAAGTCCTTGAGCGACATGCACCAGTAGTAGTCCGAGTACCTCAGTCTCTGCTTTTCGGCCTTGCTCACGACGGCTACATCTCCCCAATAGCAGCAGGTGCGGAACGGTGCCCTTTCGCGGGATCTGAAGTTGAGCACCGCTGATTCCTTCCAGTGAACGCCAACAGGGCTGTCTGCGCATGAGTGGTGCGTACTCGATTTTTCGGCGGGCAGGTACTCGCCGGTACTTGGTTTAGGGCGCCGAATGCGGGGTCTACCTGCCCATGAAAAAGGCCGGCCGAACCAACCTTGCGATTGGCTCAACCGGCCCCTGACTGTGCGCAGATTGCGCTACGCGGAAGGTAAGAGATTCGAACTCTTGGTACGGGGTTACCGCACACTGGTTTTCAAGACCAGCTCCTTCGGCCGCTCGGACAACCTTCCGTGACTAGTAGTGTTTCATAGGCAGTTGGCTGCAACAAAAACCGAAAGGTGGCCGTTGCTGTCAGTGCACACTATTTTTGGGGCAGGAATGAGCAAGAAAATCGGGAGTTCTCCATGAAAGCCGTCTACATCTCGGAGCCGGGCGGGCCGGAAATGCTGGAAATCCGGGACGTTCCGCCTCCCGTTCCGGTCCAGGGCGAGGTCCTGATCGACGTCGTGGCCGCGGGCCTGAACCGTGCAGACGTGCAGCAGCGGAGGGGCTTCTACCCGCCGCCTCCGGGTGCATCGGAAATTCCGGGGCTCGAGGTTTCCGGCCGCATCGCCGGATTCGGGCCGGGGGTCACCAAGGCGTTTTCCATCGGGGACAAGGTGGTGGCCTTGCTGGCCGGCGGCGGCTACGCCCAGCAGGTCGCGGTCCGCTCGGAGCAGGTTCTGAGGATTCCCGACGGCGTTGACCTGGTCACCGCTGCCGCCCTCCCGGAGGTTGCGGCCACCGTGTACTCGAACCTCATCATGACTGCGCAGCTGCAGCCGGGAGAGACGGTCCTGATCCACGGCGCCACCGGCGGCATCGGCACCATGGCCATTCAGTTCGCCAAGGCATTCGGTGCGACTGTTGCCACCACGGCCGGCACTGACGAGAAAGTCAGCACGGCCAAAGCCTTCCTCGGTGCCGATATTGCGATCAACTATGCCGAGGAGAACTTCCCGGAGAGCCTCCGGGCCCAGAACGGCGGCAAGGGCGCGGACGTGATCCTCGACGTCGTGGGCGCCAAGTACCTGCAGCAGAACATTGACGCCTTGGCCGACTACGGCCGGCTCATCGTCATCGGACTGCAGGGCGGTGCCAAGGGCGAACTGGATCTCGGGCAGTTGCTGCGGAAACGCGCGGCGGTCGTCGCCACGGCGCTCCGGCCCCGTCCGGCCGAAGAGAAGGGCGTGATCATGACCGCCGTCAGGGATGCCGTCTGGCCACTTATCGCCGACGGCCGGATCCACCCCCTCGTGGCCAAAACCTTTCCACTGGACCAGGTCAGGGCGGCCCATAAGTACTTCGACTCGGGCGAGCACGTGGGCAAGATCCTCCTGGTCATGTAACCCCGCGCAGGCCGCCGGTTCCAGCGGCAGGGACTCCATGCATACCCGGTATTGCCATGTCCGGGCAATGCCGCTAGGCTCGCCATATACGCGGTATGCACTGGTCTTGGGGGCCGGTGCATGCCGCGGCCTTCCCAGCCAAGGAGCACCATGTCCATCCGCCACAGCCTCCTCGCCCTGCTGCAGGACCAGCCGCGCTACGGCTACCAGCTCAGGGTCGAATTCGAAGACCGCACCGGGTCCACCTGGCCCCTGAATATCGGGCAGGTCTACACCACACTGGACCGCCTCGAACGCGACGGCCTGGTCAGGAACGACGGCGGCGACGGCGAAGGCCACGTGGTCTACAGCATCACCGCTGCCGGCACTGCCGAGGTCCAGGGCTGGTTCGCCACCCCGGTGGAGCGCAGCAATCCGCCGCGGAATGAGCTCGCCATCAAACTGGCCCTCGCCGTCACGCTGCCTGGAGTGGACGTGGCCTCCATCATTCAGGCCCAACGCGTGGCGTCCATGCGGGCACTTCAGGACTACACGAAGTCCCGGCGGGACACGGCCGCCAGCCAGCGCCCGGGTGACACTGCCTGGCTGCTGGTGCTCGACTCGCTGATTTTCCAGACCGAAGCGGAGGTCCGCTGGCTGGATCTATGCGAAGCCCGCATGGTCCAGCTCTCACAGACGGCCGGCACTCACAGCGCAGCACGCAAAACATCCAACGGGGTCATTGTGGAAGAGGCCGCCCCGCTCAACGCGGAGACGCGCCGGTGAGCGTCCTGGGGCCGCGGCAGGTCCTGGAGCTCGCCAAGGTCAGCAGGACTTTCGGCCGGGGCGCGACGGCGGTTGCCGCCCTGCGCGACGTCGACCTCACCGTCAGCGCGGGCGAGTTCGTTGCGGTGATGGGGCCGTCGGGATCCGGCAAGTCATCGCTGCTGGCGCTGGCCGGCGGACTGGACCGGCCGACGTCGGGCGGTGTCTTTGTGGAGTCCACAACTAGCCCCGTCGGATTCCCGGCCTGCCGCAGTGACCGAACGGCCGGAAGAAACCCGTTCACCGCCTCTGCTGCACCGCTCGGCGCTTCGCCGGGCGGCACCTGGCCGTTGTCGGCTCGATTCTTGGCGCCCGTTGGTAGGGTGCGCCGGAGAGGATTGTCAGATTATTTAGATCTCAAGGAGGAGACATGGGCACTATGCCTCATGGCAGCGGCCGGACAGCGGACGGGAATCTGGACCTTGTTCCGGACCCGTCGCTTCCGGCCACGTCCCTGGATGATTCCGTCCGGGAAGCGGAAGACCGCAAATGGACTCCGGCCAAGATTGCCGTCTGGGTTGCCATCGCGCTCCTGGGTGGAGTGGCCTGGTTCATGTTGGCCGTTGTCCGCGGCGAAACGGTCAACGCCATCTGGTTCGTCTTTGCCTCGGTGTGTACGTACCTGATCGGCTACCGCTTCTACTCCAAGTTCATCGAGAAGCATCTGCTCAGGCCCAACGACCGCAGGGCCACGCCGGCCGAGTACAAGGCCGACGGCAAGGATTACGTGCGCACGGACCGGAACGTCCTGTTCGGCCACCACTTCGCCGCCATCGCCGGTGCCGGCCCGCTGGTCGGACCGGTCATTGCGGCCCAGATGGGGTATCTGCCCGGCACCATCTGGATCATCATCGGCGTCGTCCTCGCAGGAGCCGTCCAGGACTATCTGGTCATGTTCTTCTCCATGCGTCGCGGCGGCCGGTCGCTGGGCCAAATGGCCCGCGAGGAACTAGGCGTCATCGGCGGCACCGCCGCCCTCGTGGCCACCCTCCTGATTATGGTGATCATCGTCGCCATCCTGGCGCTCGTCGTCGTGAATGCCCTCGGCGAAAGCCCCTGGGGCGTCTTCTCGGTGGCCATGACCATCCCCATTGCACTGTTCATGGGCGTGTACCTGCGGTTCATCCGGCCCGGCAAGGTCATGGAAGTCTCGATCATCGGCTTCGTGCTGCTCATGGGCGCCATCATTGGGGGCGGGGCAGTTGCCGGCACCGAATGGGGTGCCGCCGTCTTCCACCTGGACAAGGTGACCATCGCATGGGGCCTTATCGTGTACGGCTTCATCGCCGCGATCCTGCCCGTGTGGCTGCTGCTGGCTCCGCGCGACTACCTTTCCACCTTCATGAAGATCGGCGTGATCGTGATGCTGGCCCTCGCCATCATCGTGGTGCGCCCGGAAATCACCGTCCCGGCCTTCAGCGAGTTCGCCGGCCGGGACAACGGACCGGTGTTCCCTGGCGCGCTGTTCCCGTTCCTGTTTGTGACCATTGCCTGTGGAGCCCTGTCCGGCTTCCATGCGCTGATCTCGTCCGGCACCACGCCCAAGCTCATTGAGAAGGAGCGGCAGACGCGCTTCATCGGTTACGGCGGCATGCTCATGGAATCCTTCGTCGCCATCATGGCGCTCGTGGCCGCAATCTCGATCGACCGCGGCATTTACTTCGCCATGAACGCGCCTGCGGCGCTGACCGGCGGCACCGTGGAAACTGGGGCGCAGTGGGTCAACGGCCTCGGCCTGGCCGGCGTCAACATCACTCCCGATCTCCTGGCGCAGACCGCTTCCAATGTGGGGGAGGAGAGCATCATCTCCCGTTCGGGCGGCGCGCCCACCCTGGCAGTAGGCCTCGCCCACATCATGCAGCAGTTCATCGGCGGCACAGCCATGATGGCCTTCTGGTACCACTTCGCCATCATGTTTGAAGCGCTCTTCATCCTGACCGCCGTCGACGCCGGAACCCGCGTTGCGCGGTTCATGCTGCAGGATTCCATCGGCAACTTCGTGCCGAAGTTCAAAGAAGCCTCCTGGCGGCCAGGAGCATGGCTCTGCACGGCGGTCATGGTCGGCGCGTGGGGTGCTGTGCTCCTGATGGGCGTCACGGATCCGCTGGGCGGCATCAACACGCTGTTCCCGCTGTTCGGCATCGCCAACCAGCTGCTGGCGGCCATCGCGCTCGCGGTCTGCATGGCCATCGCGGCCAAACGCGGTGCGTTCAAGTACCTGTGGATCGTCGCGTTGCCGCTGGCGTTTACTGCCGTCGTCACCATCACAGCGAGTTTCCAGAAGATCTTCTCTGACGTGCCGGCCGTGGGTTACTTCGCCAACAACGCCGCCTTCTCGAAGGCCCTCGCTGACGGCAAGACGTCCTTCGGCACGGCGAAGACCGTGACGGCCATGGAAGCCGTGGTCCGCAACACCATGATCCAGGGCTGGCTATCGGTGATTTTCGTGGTGCTGAGCATCGTCGTCATCGTCACCGCGCTGGTGGCCACGGTGAAGGCGTTCCGCAACAGCGCCGCCGGCGTTCCGAATGCCGACCACGAGGACACGCCGCAGCCGTCCCGCGTCTACGCACCGGCAGGATTGATCCCCACTCCGGCCGAGCGCGAGCTGATGGCCGAGTGGACCAGGCTTCCGGCGGACCAGCGCTTCGAGAGGGCGGGCCATCACTGATGGGCGCCGGGCAGAGAACTGCGGCGCCGGGGTCCGCGGGGCACGGCTCCGCCGGACCGCAGAACGCCGTTGCCGCGGGCTTACGCGGCTTCGCCCGGTACTTTCAGGGCGTCATGGGTGCGGACGCGTATGCGAAGTACCTGGAGCATCACTCGGCCGCCGGCCACGGCACTCCGCCCATGGGCGAGCGGGAATTCTGGCGCGACCGGACCGACCGCCAGGACAGCAACCCGCAGGGGCGGTGCTGTTGAGCAGGGCGGGGGCGACCCCGTGGCTGGCCGGCACCCGCCAGGCGTACTGGCGCCGAAAACGGGGTTTCGCTACGGACGAAACGAAATCCAGGTCAAGGAGCTTCATTGACTGGACTCGGCGTTCCGGGCTCGTGAGAGTATGAACGCATGAGCGATCCGAACGACACTCAAACCGCCCGGGCGGCCGCCACCGATGCCGGTTCACAGGCCGGGTCCCGTCCCGGTGAGGACGTCCCCGTGGAGGGCACCACCCTTGACCCTGACGCGGTCCCGGCAGGTGGCGACCACGCTTCGGAGCCGTCGAAGCCCAAGGGCAGCAGCCTTCAGGACCTGGTGGATGAGCCCGCCAAGGTGATGCGGATCGGCACGATGATCCGGCAGTTGCTGGACGAGGTGAAGTCGGCGCCCTTGGACGACGCCGCCCGCGGCAGGCTGGCGGAGATTCATGAGCGCTCCATCAAGGAACTCGAGGACGGGCTGGCCCCGGAACTCGTTGCCGAGCTGGAACGCATCAGCCTTCCGTTCCCGGACAATGCCACGCCGTCTGACGCTGAGCTGCGGATTGCCCAGGCCCAGCTGGTCGGCTGGCTGGAAGGCCTGTTCCACGGCATCCAAACCGCCGTTGCTGCCCAGCACGCGGCCCGGGATCATGCCATGGCCCAGATGCAGCTGCGCCAGCTTCCGCCGGGCACTGTCATCGCTCCCGGCGTGGTTATGGGAGAGAACGGGGAGCCCCAGCGGGCCAAGGCTCCGCAGCCGGGATCCGATCCGCTCAGGCCTGGGCGGCAGGAAGACCCTGACCACGGTCCGGGCCAGTACCTGTAGTTCGGCTTGGGGTTTTTTACCGCTGCCCGGCAAGGGCGGAAAGACGACGCCGAACTCGGTAAAGGGCTGTGGCGGCGAGCCCACGACCGCTTCCACCGGGGTCTGGACCGCTACCACCAGATTCTTGAAGGCGTGGAGGACGAGCAGCTCTATGGCGAACTCGTCGAGATCGCGAACCAGCTCGCGGAGCTGTCCGGCCGCGTCCGGCAGGTCTGCGTTGAGGCGCAGCGGCGCTCTCCCAGCGACGGGCTGGACATCCCGCACGCGCTGTCCGGCGTCCACCGCGCGCTGTCGAAGGCGGGAAACTCGCTGGCGGCCACGGCCGAAGCCGCGGCAATGCTCCGCCTCGCCGTTGGTCCCGTTCCCGTGGGCGCGGCATCGGTTTGGCGGCGGGCCGAGACGGTCTTCGAGCAGGTGGCCGACGCGGAGCGGCAGCTCGCCGAAGCCTGACCTGGCCCAAGACTGGGACAGCTGTCGCCCGGTCGCCCGGCGGGCATGCAAAAAATTCCCGGATTCCGAGCGTTAAGCGCCTAGCTTAGCTTCCGGCCATTGCGTGCACCGAAGCGGGAATTGTTGGCAGGATGGACAGATGACTTCTTCACCGACACTGACATTCAATGACGGCAATACCATTCCCCAGCTCGGCTACGGCGTGTGGCAGGTCGAGGACGATGTAGCTGAAAAGGTCGTCTTCCAGGCGTTCCAGGCGGGGTTCCGCCACATCGACACGGCCAAGATCTACGGCAACGAGTCCGGCGTGGGCCGCGCCATCGCGAGCTCCGGGCTGTCGCCGGAGGAAATTTTCATCACCACCAAGCTGTGGAACGCGGACCAGGGCTACGAGTCCACGCTGGCGGCGTTCGAGGAATCACTGGAGCGCCTGGGCCTCGAATCCCTTGACCTGTACCTGATCCACTGGCTCCAGCCGAAGCAGGACAAATACGTGGACACCTGGAAGGCGCTGATCGAGCTGCAGAAACGCGGCCGGGTCAAGTCCATCGGTGTTTCCAACTTCACCGTTGAGGGCCTGCAGCGCGTCATCGATGAGACCGGAGTGGTGCCGGCCATCAACCAGGTGGAACTGCATCCCTTCTTTAACCAGGCCGAGCTCCGGGAATTCAATGCCTCCAAGGGCATTCTGACCCAGGCGTGGTCCCCGCTGGGCCAAGGCGGTGAGCTCCTTGAGGACGCCACCATCACGGCAATCGCGGACAAGCACGGCGCCACTCCCGCTCAGGTTGTCCTCGCCTGGCACCTGGCCATCGGCAACGTGGTCATCCCCAAGTCGGTGACCGAGTCCCGCATCCGCGAGAACTACGATGCGCTGAACGTGACGCTTGACGCGTCCGACGTCGAAGCCATCAACGGCCTGGACCGCACGGCGGCGGGAACGGGACGCATCGGGCCGGACCCGGCCGTGTCCGACTTCGCCTGACCTTTAGCCGCGCAGGCCCCGCCCGCTGAGCTGATCCACCGGATCTGCTGCAGTGCAGCTGACCTCAGCCGGGCGGGGCCTTTGCTGTCCAGATGGCAGCGGCGGTTAAGCCGCTGCTTGGGCCTGCTGGGCAGCCACGGCATCAACGACGGCCCAGTCGTGCTCGCCGGAGAGGCAGCGGCTGGCGAACCGTTCGGCGTCGGCGGCGGTATCGAAGACCTCGGTCCGGACCCGCCCGCAGTCGGCTTCAAAGTACGTTACGTGGAATTCCTGGTTCATTTCCATGACTCAATGGTGCAACCGGGGTCTGACATTATTTGTCCTTCAGTCCGGTGTGTTGCGCAACCGGAGCACCCGTTCCTTCGCCAGCATGGCCGTTCGCTGGCTCTTCTCGGCGGCCCTGGCTGACTGCTTCGCCTCGGCAGTTGCCGTTTCAAGGTCCTTCCGGACGGCTTCCAGGGAGTCCTCCGCCTTCCTGAGCCGCTGTCTTGTCTCGCGCACCTCGGCCGTGAGGCGGGTGAACTCCGCTGCCGCGTCCTGCAGGGTTTCGTCACGGGACTCGGCCTCCGTGGCGGCTGCCTGCGCCGCGGCTTCAGCCTCGGCGAGTGCCGCCAAGGCTTTGTCCAGGACCGACGGCGATGAGGGGCGGGGCGTCCGGCGCACCGCCTGCATCCGCGGTTTCTCAGGCCCCTCCGGCGGCTGCCGGCGGCTGACCTTTGGAGGCGGCCCCGCATGCCCGCCGGTGACCCGCGGGGGCTGCTGCAGCGGCCCCAGGGCGGCAGGAACCGCAACTGCGCCGCTGAGATCAACCTGGTCCACGCCGTCGGCCGTGAGAACCCGCAGCAGCAGCCCGCTCTGTACGGCAGCCGCGGCAGCTGTGTCGGCAGTGGCGGCCCGCAGGGTCTCTTCCACCTCCGAGGCCACCGCCCCGCTAATGGAACGGCCCTGCTCCTCTGCTGCGCGCCGTGCGGTATTCACGGCCGCTGCAAGAAGCTTGCGCCGCTCCCGGGACAGCTCCCACAGGGCGGCGGCGTCGAGCGCGGCCTGGGCCCCCTGCATCGTCTGCCCGAGGTCGCGGAGCTCCCGCACGGCGTCTGGCCGGTGATGCGCCAGCATATTGACAGTCCAGGCTGCGATGGAGGGCTTGGGGAGTGCCTTGATGGCCTGGGCCAGCGGTCCGTTGGACTCTGCTGCCGCAGCCTTCCCGGCAGCAGTGCGGGCAGCCACGAATTCGTCGAAGGGCAGCGCATACAGGCGTCCCGCAACGTCCGCCAGCTCCTGCTCCTCCATGCCAGCCATCTTAGGACGGCATGACAGGAAAAGCCGGGCACCTAGCCGGCTTCCGGACCTTTAGGCCGCGGTCCGGGGAGGTGGCCTTGGCGGTTAGCTTCGCGGACGAGCAGCCGGATGTTCGCGAACAGCACCGCCTTAGCAGCTTTCGGATCGGGCCAGTGTCCACGGTTCAGTGCGCGTTCAAGGTCCCGACAGTATGCTTCGAGACGAAGTGCTCCTGCCATGGCGGATGTTGCTCTCAGGCTCACCAGTGCCTCGGCGGCTGAGTCCGCGTCGTGGCCCGCTAGACCGCGAAGGATTTTTGCGGCGCGGACGGGCAGCATCTGCAGGTACTCGTCCATGAACGTATGCGCTGTGGCGGGGCCGGCTTCGTCCGCAAGAGACTGCAGGGCGCCGCTGTCCAGCACTGGCACGTCGTTCTCGTCTGTCACAGCAGCCCCCTGAATCCCGAGAAGAGCCGCGACGCTGCTGCACGGCTCTTTGAATAGTCCAGTGAGGACCTCAAGACCGTGGAAGAGTTCCCACAGGATCCGATCAAGAGTGGAAATCTCGGCGGCCACACGAACTAAGCGTGCAGGGGTACGGCAACCGTCAGTGCGGGACAGGCGTTCCGCCCCGGCGCCTGCGGGGTCTGCGGAGCCGGTCGGTCAGTGTCGCTAACAGCCGGATGAGGGTCCTGTGCAGGCCGGAGGCCACGGCATTCAGGAGAAGGAGCGCCAACTGTACAGCCCCGGCCAGAAGCAGGAGGAGGGACAGGATGATGAAGGCGGGCAGAAACATGATGAAGACGGCGATCATGGTCGCGAAGTAGCCAAGACCGTAGCCGACGAGCGTCGCCTGGTCCACCGGGATTCCATTCCAGCTGAGGGAGTTTCCGTGCTGCCGATTCCATCTTGCAGCGTTGGTGATGTGGCCCCCGGCCGCTTCCGCAACCGGGGACCACGTTGCGGGAGGGACAATCCGTACGCTGTCTGCTGCAGGTGCGCGACAATGCGCCTTGGCGTACTTTAGAAGCCCACCGCCCAAAAAACAGCCTTAGCGTGTTCCGGCATCCCATCCCGGTCCATGAGGCGATCTGATGTAGCTGACCTTCGCATAATCTCCTTTGAAACCTCCCGATAAGGCTGTTCTAGCACCGCTGGGACGGCCTGACAATAAGATTTTTTGGGCTACGGAACCGCCCGCTGGCGGGTCACCCTGCGAAGCCCAGCGTGCAGAACTTACGGGAGGCACCTGTGCGTTTCCGGTGCGTGCGCCACAGTTCCGGACCAGGCCGGCCCGCGCGCTCGGGCGCATTAAAAGGGCCGACGGCGGCTGGGGGGACCGCCCTGGTCTCAGACAGGCGGCTCCGCCGCCGGCCCAGCCCCGGTGATCCACTTCTTATTATCGTCCCTGCCTGCAATTCCGGCGAGGGGTACTTCCAGTCGTGGGCTACGATCGGATGGTTCGCACGGCTCCTCGAAGCGCGAACCCTGCTGCGGCCACCACCGGGACCATGCTCAGCAGAACAGCGATGGTGTTGGGCCGGAACACGAGGTGGCCGCCGCCGGCGCGGCTGTAAGCTCCGAGCGGTAAGACGAAGCCGCCTCCGCCGCCACCGGATGCACCGCCACGGTCGCTGCCTTCTGCGTCGGTGCCGCCCCCGAACCCGAAGGACACCAGGGCAACGGGGAGCAGCTCTACACCGCCGACCTGGACCGGAGGGCCGTACGCCCGGGACACGCCAACGTTCTTGAACGCTTCCAGCAGAGAAGAAAAAGTATCAGCCATGTCATCACTCTAGGCACCGGCGCCGGCCAACTCCATGGTGGCAATCCGAGGCTGATGACCTCTTGATGCACCAGAAGGGTGCAGCCCGCACTCGAGCTGCACCCTTCTGAATTATGCAGTGGACTATTCCTTGAAGGCGTCCTTGACCTTTTCGCCGGCCTGCTTCACGTCCGACTTTGCCTGGTCGCCCTGGCCTTCGGCTTTGAGGCTGTCATCGCCCGTGGCCTCGCCGGCAGCTTCCTTGCCCTTGCCGCCAAGCTTCTCGGCAGCGTTTCCGATCTTGTCATCCAAACCCATGGTGTTTCTCCCTACGGTTGGCTCCGCGGCGGGTCCGCCAGCGGCTTACCTTTTTACCCTAGCCCAAATCCTCGTCTAATACTAAGCATGCTGACTGCTTCGGCCGCCACCGGCCTATCCCGCGGCTGCTGCGCCTCTGGACTCGGGTGATAAGTAGGCTTACGATTAAATCGCGTAACGGAGCCTTTGGGCTCCGGGGGCAGCCCAATTTGGGGGAGGCCTCGAAACGCCGTCGGCGGCGTGTCTCACCGGCTAGCCCCAGTGCGAACCGCCGCCGACACCACAGCTGCAAGGCCGACTCTCAGTCCTTGCGTCGGGGGGGAGCACCAAGAGGGCATCACTGACGGCGCGCTGTCCGGCTGCGTCGGAGGGGGAGTTGACGACCTTCCCGTCCACGACCATGGTGGTGGGGGAAGTTGCCTACGTAAACCTTGGAGCCGCCCCCTCAATTCTGGGCGGCACTGGTGCAACCCTCGGTGCCAAATCCCGCGGTTATCCCATGATGCACAGGCAAGACTGGTCCTGTCCTGGAATTGAAGGTGCCGCGACCTGACAACCAGAACGGCCGGGTCCGGACGCGCTCCCCCAGCAGCACCGGACCCGGCAACTCCAAGCCAGGCGTCCCAAAGCGACTCCTGTCGTAGGAGGATTCAGGCATGGCAGCTGAGACGCTCAAGCCGACGCCGCGGGTAGGCTGGGAAAGGACATTGCCTTAGTCCCCGGGTCCGACACCCTGTCCACTAGGCGATTCAGGTGTATGACGGCGTTTCCAGCGGAACATCTGGAACGCAAGCCAAATGGTGCCCGCTATCGGCAGAAGCGGTAATACAAAGGCCTGTTCCTCGCGGATAGCCGACGCGACGGCAAAGATGACCCAGAGCAAAGCTGTGACGACGGCCGAGGAGATCATCGACCTCCGCGTGACGGGCTGGGACGGCAGCTCGATGCCCTCGTCCCGCAGCTGGCGTGTCTCCAGGACGGCGGCCCGCATCAGTGGAACGAAGACGGCAGCCAACGCGGCCACCACGAGCAGCTCGCGCCAGGGCTGCACGATGCCCGTTGCCTCCAAGGCGGATCCCAGCAGCGAGCCGAGCAGTAAGAACCAGAAGATCGCCCATCCTGCCAGTCGCCTCCGTTTCGGCGGCATGCCCTCGAGCGAATCCGGCGGCCAGTCCTGCCACTCGTACTTGTTGTCGTCTCTGCCTGTTCCCGCGGCCATGGCCATAGAGTAGCGGTGTTCCCACGTCATGGGCGCGACCTACTACCAGAAGCGCCTGGACCAGGCACGAGCTATGGCCGGGATCATGCCCGACCCGGATCGGGCTAAGCGACAACTGGGCTGACCTCGGGAAAGCGTCAAACGCCCGGCCTGCGCAGTCGGGTGGCGGCCAGTGGCCGAAGGTCGAGACCCGTCTGCATTCCTCGGCCGCATCATCGAGAGCCGATGCTTGCCAGGGATGTTTAGGGCAGACTGGTGGCGTGAGCGGAATCCGGTGGGTGTTACACGTCGATCTTGACCAGTTCATCGCGGCGGTCGAAGTGCTCCGGCGGCCGGAGCTTGCGGGCAAGCCGATCATTGTCGGCGGTCGGGGCGACCCCACGGAACGAGCCGTGGTGTCGACCGCATCCTACGAAGCCAGGGCGTTCGGCGTGGGTTCCGGAATGCCTTTACGCATTGCGGCCCGGAAAGTGCCAGACGCTGTGATCCTGCCCGTCGATCAGGAGGCTTACCTCGCGGCGTCTGAAACGGTGATGGCCACCCTGCGCGCGCAGCCCGGGGCCACCGTGCAGGTGCTTGGTTGGGATGAAGCCTTTATAGGCACTGAGACAGAGAATCCAGAATCCTACGCCCGGCAGGTGCAGGCCGCCGTCCTGGAGCGAACGCAGCTGCATTGCAGCGTTGGCATCGGCGACACCCTGGTCCGAGCCAAAGTCGCCACCGGTTTCGGCAAACCGGCTGGCGTCTTCCGTCTCACTTCCGGGAACTGGCTCGACGTCATGGGCAGTCGGCCCACCAAGGACCTGTGGGGCGTCGGAACCAAGGTGTCGGGCCGGCTGGCCAAACTCGGCATCAACACAGTCGCGGAGCTCGCCGCGTCCGACCCCCAAGACCTGGTTCCGGAGTTTGGCCCCAGGATGGGTCCTTGGTACGCGGAGCTCGGACGCGGGGACGGCGCCAGCGTTGTGGACGACACCCCGTGGGTTGCCCGCGGGCATAGCCGGGAGACCACTTTCCAGCGGGACCTGACCGAGCCCGCCCAGGTGGACGACGCCGTGAGGGAGCTGACAGCGCGTGTCCTTGAGGATGTTGTGGCCGAAGGACGGCCCGTGGTTGGGCTGACCCTCAAGGTTCGGTACGCGCCGTTCTTCACCAAAACCCACGCGAGGAAGATTCCCGAGACCTTCGACCGGAACGAAATCCTCGCGCGGGCCTTGGACCTCGCAGCCGGAATCGAAGCGGGCCGTCCGATCCGACTCCTGGGCCTGCGGGCCGAAATGGCAATGCCCGACGATGCCCGAAAGGGACATACGCCCACGCGCGGCGGTTGGTGAAAGTCGGTGTTCCCTGTGCCTGCCCAGGCCATTCCCCACAAGCAGCAGAAAACCCCGCATCCCCGCTGTATCAGCGGAAATACGGGGTTCTTCTCGAGCTTCCTATCAGAATCGAACTGATGACCTTTTCATTACGAGTGAAACGCTCTACCGACTGAGCTAAGGAAGCACCGCACCAAACAACCGGGAAAACCCGGCCGGTTCATGCAAGAGTCAACTGTAATCGAGTCCCTGCGCCCGGGTCAAAATGACGTGCGCCGAAGGCCGGAAACGGACTGCACGGGGGCCTGCCCGGCGGAACGGCCGAGTCAGCAGACGGTGTTGTCCGCCGGCTTCTTGCCGTCCACGAGGTAGTTGTCCACGGCGTTGGTGATGCAGCTGTTGGACCGGCCGTACGCCGTGTGGCCCTCGCCCTTCCAGGTCAGCAGTGAGGCGTTGCCCAGCTGTTTCCGGAGGGCGCTCGCCCACTCCACGGGCGTGGCGGGGTCACCCGTGGTGCCGACCACCACGATCGGGGAAGAGCCGCTGTATTCGACCGGTGCCGGTGTCCGCAGGTTCTTGTAGGGCCAGCTGGCACAGTTGGCGCCACCATACGCGAAGAAGTACCCCAGGGTGGGGGACACCTGGCGGAGCTGCTGCTCTTCGGCCCGCATGGCCGCCGGATTGCTGTTCGTCGGGTAATCCAGGCAGTTGATCGCGCCGAAGGCCAGGGCTGTGTTGGACGTGTATTTGCCGTTCGGTGCGCGGTCCGCGCCCAGATCCGCCAGGCGCAGCATCAGGCTGACGTCGCCCTTCATGGCCGCGTCCAGGGCCTGGGTCAGGGCAGGCCAGCTTTCATTGCCGTACATCGGCACGATCAGACCGCTGACGAACGTGTTGCCGCCTACGGTACGGCCGTCCTTGGCTGTGCGGGGTGTCGCGATTACGGACTGGATGATGTCGTGGATCTGCCGGATACCGTCGTCCACGGTGCCGCTCAGGGGGCAGCCTTCCTCGTTCAGGCAGTGCGCAACGTAGGCGTGCAGCGCTTTGTCGAAGGCCTTGGCCTGGCCTGCAGTCAGCTCTTCAGCGCTGAGCGACGGGTCGAGGGCGCCATCGAGGACCATCCGGCCCACGTTGTCGGGGAACAGCGAAGCGTAGGTTGAACCGAGGAAAGTTCCGTAGGAGAACCCCATGTAGTGGAGCTTGGAGTCATTGACCACGGCACGGAGGACATCGAGGTCCTTGGCCGCGCTGACGGTGTCGATGTGCCCCAGTACGGGGCCGGTCTGCTGGGCACATTTCGCCGCGATGGCCTTGTTGTCGGCGAGGAGAGCGGCCAGGCCGGAGTCCGTTTCAGGAGAGTAGATCTTGGCCCGGGACTCGTCCCGTTCGTTGTCCGTCAGGCAGTTGACGGGCGCCGAACGCTTGACGCCGCGGGGGTCGAAACCGATGAGGTCGTAGTTGGCCCGCACCTTGTCGGAGAAGTGGCTGTTTCCGGCGTCCCTCACGAAGTCGTAGCCGGAGGCACCGGGCCCGCCCGGGTTGACCAGCAGACTGCCCTGCTTGTTGGCTCCCGTGCTGGCGATCTTCAGGGCCGCGATTTCAATCGTTTCGCCGTTCGGCTTCGCATAGTCCAGCGGCACCTTGACCTTGGCGCACTGCATCTTGTCCTCGCATGGCCCCCACACCACCTTTTGGGAGTAAAAAGCCTGCAGCCCTTTCGGAGCTGCCGCCGCAATGGAGGGGTCCGCCTGCCCTGTGGAATTCCCCTGCGAGGCACCGTCCTTGGACAGCCCCAGGAAGCTGCACGACGTCAGGAGCACGACCACCGCCATGGCTCCGGCAGCCCGCAGCGCCGTAGCGAAGGAGCGCGATCGCGCGGTCAGGGGAGGTGTGGACATCATGCGGTACTCCTTGGGCAGAGGCGTTAGGCGTCGTCGGGCAGGTGGTCTGTTGACCGGAACCTAAATCAGGCCCGCGGCCATCGCCTCTATGGTCAAAAGCGGTGCAACGTTCGTGGTGGTGATGCGTTTCCGCGCCTTGTTGATGGCATCCATCCTGGCGAGGGTGACCTCCGGGCCCGAGCGGGCTGCGAAATCTTCCAGCTCGCTCCTCAACTCAACGTTGACGAGTTCCACGGAGTTTCCCATCTGGATGATCAGCACATCCCGGTAAAAGGAGAGGAGATCGGTCAGCGTCCGGTCCAGGGAATCAGTCACGGAGCGCTTCGCACGACGCTTCTGGTCATCTTCCAGCTGTTTCACCTGGCTGCGCATGGCGGGCGGCAGCGTTCCGGCCTCGGGGGCACCCAATGTGGCCAGCAGGGAGGCCTTCTCGGCGGCGTCCCGCTCCTCATTGGAGCTGTTGGCCTCCTCGGTGGCGATCTTGACCAGTTTATCAGCCATCATCACAGCGGCCGTAATGCCCCGGAGGCCCAGCGGGAAGCGGACTGTTTCCAACCGCCGTTCCCTGGCCTCGGCGTCGCGGGCCAGGCGCCGGGCAATTCCCACGTGACTTTGCGCCGCGCGGGCCGCGCGTTCGGCCACCGCCGGATCCACGCCGTCGCGCTTTACCAGCAGCGCCGCGACGTCGGCGGCCGGCGGCAGCCGCAGTGCCACTGCCCGGCACCGGGACCGGATGGTCACCAGGACATCCGCGGGGGAGGGGGCGCAGAGCATCCAGACGGTCCGCGGGGTGGGTTCTTCGATGGCCTTCAGCAGCACGTTTGTGGTGCGTTCGGCCATGCGGTCGGCATCCTCCACCACGATGATCCGCCACCGCCCAGACGAGGGCCTGTTGCCGGCCGTGGAAACGAGGTCCCGGGCCTCCTCGATGGTGATGGTCACCTTTTCGGTGCGGACGAAGGCGACGTCGGCGTGGGTTTCGCCGAGGATGGTCCTGCAGGCGTGGCACTCGCCGCAGCCACGCAGGGAGACGTCGTCCTGGTCACAGTTCAGCGCCGCGGCAAAGGCCTTGGCAGCGTTTGAGCGTCCCGAGCCGGGAGGGCCGGTGAACAGCCACGCGTGCGTCAGTCCTTCGCCCGTGGCTGCCTGCTGCAGCTGGGCGACGACGGCGGACTGGCCCTGAAGGTCATCCCAAACTGTCATCGCGGGGCCCTGCCGGGAGCGGCCAGAAGCCGGTCCACACGGTCAAGGATGCAGGCGGCAAGCTCATCCACGGACAACTGCGCCTCAAGCACCAGGTAACTGTCCGGGCGCGCTGCGGCAAGGTCCAGGAAGGCCTGCCGGATCCGGGCGTGGAATTCGTCGGCTTCCGATTCCAGCCGGTCCTCCTGGGCGTCACCGGCCGTGCGGCGGCTCCGGCCGTCGGCCGGATGGACATCCAGCAGGACGGTTAGGTCCGGCTGCAGCCCCGACGTGGCCCACTCGTTGATGCTCCGGACGGCGTCTGTGCCAAGATCCCGGCCGGCCCCCTGATAAGCCACGGAGGAATCGATGTAGCGGTCAGTGAGGACCACTTCGCCGCGCTCCAGGGCAGGCCGGATGACCTGGCTGGCGTGCGCGGCACGGGAGGCCGCGAAGATCAGCGCCTCCGTATGCGCGTCGATGTGGCCGTGGCCGTGATCCAGCACCAGGGAGCGCAGTTTTTCGCCAATCGGCGTGCCGCCGGGTTCCCTGGTCCGCAGCACGGTCAGGCCGCGTGATTCAAGCGTCCCGGCCAGCCGGGCGGCCTGCGTGGACTTGCCGGCGCCGTCACCGCCTTCGAAGGCGATGAAAAGTCCGGGATTCTGATTATTCACTGGTCCAGCCTACCGACAATCACTGACAGGAAGCCGCGCCAGTAGCCGCTTTTCCGCCCGGCAGGTGCCCAACGTACGCTTTGTTCATGAGCCTTTCCCAACAGCACGCCGCGTCCCTTTCGGCCGAGACCGTAGTCGTGGCCGCCGGCCGTCCTGCCCGTGAACACGACGAGCCTGTCAACCCGCCCATCGTGCTGTCCTCCACCTATTTCGGCACCGGTGCGCTGGATGACGGCGACCGGGGCTACGGCCGCTACGCCAACCCCACCTGGGATCCGTTCGAAGAAGCCCTGGGACAGCTTGAAGGCGCCACGCTGCCGGGCCTTCTCTATGCTTCGGGACTGGCTGCCGTCAGCTCCGCGCTGTCCCTCATTCCCGCGGGCGGTGTGCTGGTCATGCCGTCCCACAGCTATTCGGGCTCACTGGTCATGGCGGCCGAGCTGGCAGAAAAGGGCTTCATCGAGCTCCGCACGGTTGACATCGCGGATACGGATGCTGTCATCGAGCTGCTCGCCCCGGCGGGAGGAAAGCCCGCGGACATGCTCTGGCTCGAGAGCCCGACGAACCCCATGCTCGGCATCGCGGACATCCGGGCACTGACCCAGGCGGCGCACGACGCCGGAGCAATCGTTGTCACGGACAACACCTTCTCCACGCCGCTGGTACAGCAGCCACTCAGCCTGGGGTCCGACGTCGTCCTTCACTCGGTGACCAAATACCTGGCGGGACATTCCGACGTGGTGCTGGGCGCCCTCGTCACCTCGAACGCGGAACTGCGGGAAACCCTGCTCCATCACCGCATCATCCACGGCGGAATAGCGGGCCCCTTCGAGGCATGGTTGGCGCTGCGGGGGCTGCGGACGCTTGCGTTGCGGATCGAGCGCTCGCAGGCTTCGGCCGCGGTGCTCGCCGAAAGGCTCAGCACCCACCCGCAGATCGAAAGCGTCCGGTATCCCGGCCTGGCGTCGGATCCGGGACATGACCGGGCCAAGTCCCAGATGTCCGGCTTCGGCTCCGTCCTCTGCGTCCAGGTTGCGCCCGCCGGAGACCTCAACGGCGCCGATGCCGCAGACAGGCTGGTCCGCTCGCTCCAGCTCTGGCTGCCGGCCACCTCGCTCGGCGGCGTGGAATCACTGATCGAACGACGACGGCGGCACGCGGCCGAGCCGGTCAGCGTTCCGGAGAATCTGGTCAGGTTGAGCGTCGGCATCGAAAACGTCGAGGACCTTTGGTCCGATTTGCAGCAGGCATTGGACGCTTTGGACAGTTAGGCTGGTCGGGTGGACGGAACAGTACTGATCAATGTCGTTGAGAGCACGGTCTACTACATCCTGGGACTGGTGGCGCTGGTGCTTGAGGTGTGGGCCTTCTTCGACTGTGTCCGCCACAAGGCCAACGCTTTTGAGGCTGTGGGCAAAAGGACCAAGGCCTTCTGGCTGGCACTGACCGGCGGCGGCGTGGCCGTCGGCGCGCTGTCGGTGCTGGCCGGCGGAGGAGGTGGCCTCATCGGGCCGCTCGGCCTCTTCGGCCTGGCCGCGGTGGTGGCTGCATCCGTCTACCTGGCGGACGTCCGCCCGGCGGTCAAGGACGCCGGCCGCGGCGGCAGCCGCAACATGGGCCCGTACGGCCCCTGGTAACCGGAGTCCGCTCGCTGGTGGCGCGCCGTCGAAATCCGGATCAGTCCGCTGATCCCAGCGGCGCCACTGCTTCCCAGCTGACGGTAAGTTCCCCCAGCCGCCAGCGTGACGGTCCGTCGTGGACCGGCCACCCGCCGTCGAGCAGTGCCTTGCACATGGCCGTCCACCGCTGCCGGTTCCCGAACGACGCAAGGGGCGCCGACTCCAGCCACGCTTTGTCCATGGCCTGCAGCAGCCCGTGGATGCGCTCACCCGGAACGTTCCGGTGGATGAGCGCCTTGGGCAGGCGTTCGGCTACCTCCGAGGGCAGGTCGAAACTGCCGAAGCGCACGGACATGCTCAGCGTGAGCGGGCGTTCGGAATCCAGCGCAATCCAGGTGACGCGGCGGCCGATCTCGTCGCACGTTCCGTCAATGAACAGCCCGTCCGGCGCGAGCCTGTCCTGCACTAGACGCCAGATACCTGGAACGTCGGCCTCCTCGTATTGCCGGAGCACGTTGAACGCCCGCACCAGGACAGGCTTTCCCGGCACCGGGAGTTCGAACCCGCCCACGACGAAGCTGAGGCTGGGACGCTCGAGCGACTTGGCCGCCCGCACCCGCTCAGGCTCGATTTCGATGCCGCAAACCCGTACATCGGGCCGGACGGCGGCGAGCCTTTCGAAAAGCTCGACGGCGGTGGCGGGGGACGCGCCGTACCCAAGGTCGACCACCAGCGGGTCGTACGCTGACCGGAGCCGCCAGGCCTGCGGCCCGGCCAGCCAGCGGTCCAGCCTGCGCATCCGGTTGGGATTGGTGGTGCCCCGCGTTACGTTGCCCACCGGCCGGCCGCGGTGTCCGCGGTTGCCAGGGTTTGTCGCCACCCGCTCTGCTTTCTGCACCACCGCCCCAGACTATCCAACGGCGCAGCACGGAATGTAACGCTCGGCGTCGGCGGGCCCTGCTCGGCTAGGATGAAAATCATGACTTACAAGCTGATTCTGCTGCGCCACGGCCACAGCGACTGGAACGCCAAGAACCTGTTCACCGGCTGGGTGGATGTTGACCTCAACGACCAGGGACGTCAGGAGGCACTCCGCGGGGGAGAGCTCCTGGTTGAGCACGACGTGCTCCCGGACATCCTGTACACGTCGCTCCTGAAGCGGGCCATCAACACCGCCAACATCGCCCTGGACAAGGCCGACCGCGGCTGGATTCCTGTCAAGCGCGACTGGCGACTCAACGAGCGTCACTACGGTGCCCTGCAGGGCAAGGACAAGGCCCAGACTCTCGCCGAATTCGGCGAAGAGCAGTTCATGCTTTGGCGCCGCTCTTACGACACCCCGCCGCCGGTCCTGGACGATAACTCCGAATTCTCCCAGGCGGGCGACCCCCGCTATGCTGACCTCGGTGACACCATTCCGCGCACTGAGTGCCTGAAGGACGTTCTGATCCGTCTCATGCCGTACTGGGAATCGGACATCAAGGAAGACCTCAAGACCGGAAAGACCGTCTTGGTCACCGCCCACGGAAACTCCCTGCGTGCGCTGGTCAAGCACCTTGACGGCATCAGCGACGAAGCGATCGCCGGCCTGAACATCCCCACCGGCATCCCCCTCGTCTACGACCTGGACGAGGACTTCCAGCCCATCAAGACGGGCGGAACCTACCTCGACCCCGAGGCTGCCGCGGAAGCCATCCAGGCTGTGGCTAACCAGGGCAAAAAGTAAAGTAAAGCGACGACGGCGGCTGGTCACCTCAGGTGACCAGCCGCCGTCGTTTGCTGTTAAGCTCGGGAACCTCAGCCGTGCTCGATGTTGCTGTTCGGGTGCCAGGCGCCGGTCACGAGGTACGTGACTTTCTGGGCCACGGACACGCCGTGGTCGGCAAAGCGCTCGAAGTAGCGGCTGGCCAGGGCAACGTCCACGGTGGTGGCAGGGGATTCCTGCCAGTCGCTGCGGGCAATCGCCTTGAAGACGCTCAGGTGCAGGTCGTTCACCGCAGTGTTGGCCTTGAGGATGTCGCGGGCAACCTCAAGGTCCCGGGTCTCCAGCAGCTCGGTGAGCTTGGTGGCGATCTGGATGTCCTGTTCCGCGAAGCTCTTGAAGGTCTCTGTGAGCGACGCCGGAATCACCGTGGAGGGGAAGCGGAGACGCGCCAGCTGGGCAATGTGGCGGGCGAGGTCACCCATGCGTTCCAGGGAGGCGCTCATCCGCAGCGATCCGACGATCATGCGCAGATCGCTGGCCACGGGACCCTGAAGGGCAAGGATGTCAATGGCGCGCTCGTCGAGGCTGTTCTGCAGGAAGTCGATCCGGGCATCCGCAGCGATGACGTCCTGGGCGAGGTCGACGTCGGCGACCTCAAACGACGTCGTTGCCTTGACGATCGCCTCGCTGACCAGCTTTGAAATCTCGATGAGGTCTTCGCCCACCTGGGCGAGCTCTTCCTGAAAAACCTTACGCACGTAGGCGTCCTTTCCTTAGAGATTCCGCCCCGCCGCCGCAGCGCCCGGTCAGAATCTCGTGTCACCGTTCCGGCAGTCCAACTGGCCACTCTTCCAGCACCGGGTGAACTGTTACGCACCTCTAGATGAACGTTAGCTGAATCCGGCCCGTTCTGGTCGTGAAGCGGCTGTTGGCGCTTTTTGAAAGCATAAGCTGGAGCCGTGGATCCAATGCTCATCGGTGTCATCGCCGGCCTGCTCGGCCTGTCGTTCGGCGTCTTTGGCGTGCTCGCGTTCAGGGTCAGCGAGCAGCAAAGGAAACTCGTGGACGTCGAATACGACGAGCCCGCACTGCCGCCGGGATCCGCCGAGGTGCTCGCCGTCGTCGGCAAGGCCTTCGTGGTGGTGGACGCCATCGATGGCGTGGTCCGGGCAAGTCCCGCCGCCTACGCGTACGGCCTCGTGCGCGGCCATACCGTGGTGCACCGCGAGCTCCTCGACATGACGGCGAATGTCCGCCGGGACGGTGTCATTCTGGAGAAGCGCCTCGAACTGCCGCGCGGGCCCCTGGGGCAGGGGACCATCATCGTGCAGGTCCGGGCGGCCATGCTTGGGGAGGAATATATCCTCCTGCTGGCCGACGACCGGACCGAGATCACCCGCACCGAGGAGATCCGCAACGACTTCGTGGCCAACGTGTCCCATGAACTGAAAACGCCCGTGGGCGCCATTTCCCTCCTCGCAGAGGCGCTTGAATCGTCCGCGGACGACGAAGAAGCCGTCCGGCGGTTCGCCACGCGCATGCACAAGGAGTCAGCACGGCTCGCCGCCCTGGTGCAGGACATCATCGAATTGTCACGCCTGCAGGGCGCGGACGTGGCGCAGCAGGGCCACGCCGTGGACATCAATGACGTGATCTCCGAGTCCGTGGACCGTTCACAGCTGCCGGCCGAGAGCAAGAACATCCAGATCGTCATCGGCGGCCGCGTTGATGCAAAGGTCTACGGCGACCAGGACCTTCTCGTCACAGCCCTGCGCAACCTTATCGACAACGCCATCCGCTATTCACCGGAGAACACCCGCGTGGGAATCGGTGTGCGTGCGAAGGAAGGCCTGATTGCGATCTCCGTGACCGACCAGGGCGAAGGCCTGTCGGCCGAAGACCAGGAACGAATTTTTGAACGTTTCTATCGTGTGGATGCAGCACGTTCGCGGCACACCGGCGGCACCGGACTGGGCCTGAGCATCGTCAAGCATGTCATTTCCAACCATGGCGGAGAGGTCACCGTGTGGTCGCAGCCGGGGCAGGGGTCCACGTTCACGCTCCGCCTGCCTGAAATGGAAGGGCAATCGCCGAATGACAAAGAACCGAACGACGCCGCCGGCGTCCATAAACGAGGAGCTACCGCTTGAGCAGGATTCTTATAGTTGAGGACGAGGAGTCGTTCAGCGACCCCCTGTCCTATCTGCTGGGCAAGGAAGGGTTCGAGGTGGAGGTCGTCGACAACGGGCTGGACGCGATTACCGAATTTGACCGCAACGGGGCCGACCTCGTGCTGCTGGACTTGCAGCTGCCGGGCCTGTCAGGTACGGAAGTGTGCCGCCAGCTGCGCCAGCGATCCAGCGTGCCGGTGATTATGCTGACCGCCAAGGACTCAGAAATAGATAAAGTCGTGGGTCTTGAACTTGGTGCCGACGACTACGTCACCAAGCCGTACTCCTCACGCGAGCTGGTGGCCCGGGTCCGGGCCGTGCTCCGGCGCCAGGGGGAGCCGGAGGAACTTGTTTCCTCCACAGTGCAGGCGGGCCCGGTGCGGATGGACATCGAACGCCACGTTGTCAGCGTCGGCGGCGAGCAGGTTTCACTCCCGCTGAAGGAATTTGAGCTCCTCGAGATGCTGCTGCGGAATTCAGGCAGGGTGCTGACCCGCGGCCAGCTGATTGACCGGGTCTGGGGTTCCGATTACGTGGGTGACACGAAGACCCTTGACGTCCACGTCAAACGACTGCGCAGCAAGATCGAACCCGACCCGTCCCTCCCGAGGTACCTGGTGACCGTCCGCGGACTGGGTTACAAGTTCGAACCCTAGAGCCGGCTCCAGCCGTGGCAAGCAGGTGTGACATGGCAACGTCTGACCTGGCAAAGAAAGTCTGACCTGGCAAAGAAGGAGGGGCTCCCGGGTGGGAGCCCCTCCTTCTTCAATACGTCAGGTGTGCGGTGGTCCGCTGACCGGCGAGGCGTCAGTGGCTTTGGCTGGGCGTCGGCGTGCTGCTTTCGCTCGGGGTTGCGGACTCGCTCGGGGTTGCCGAGTCGCTCGGCGATGCCGTCCCGCTGGGGCTAGCGCCAGGAACGTACTGTGCGTACTCCTTGAGCGTGCCGTCCACGACGGGGATCTTGACGGTCTTGTTGACGTTGGTTCCGTCTTCGGTGGCCTTGACGTCCACGACGGCGCCGGGCTTGGCGCCGGCGGTGCTCAGGATGGCCTCGTCCGCGGAATTGTTGAGCAGCGTGTAGGAGTTCTTCTTCACCGACACCTCAGTCTGCGAGCCCTCGGCTCCGTTGAGGGTGAGCTTGACGTCCTTGGAAGAGGAGTTGTAGACAGCGCCGATCAGACGGCCGGGCTGATTTTCGCCGGAAGCAACGATCAGCATGTTCCGCAGCTGCAGCGGGCCAACGTCGGAGCGGGTTCCGTCGGAGGCGGCGTACTGCTCGGAGGTCTGCTGGGCGTTGATGTAGCTGCAGCCCGTCAGTGCCAGCAGTCCGACGCTCAGGGCGGCAGCCGCCATTGCCAACTTGCCGTGCTGGCCCCGGTTCATCGCAGTGAAACGCACGTCACGCACTCCTAGAAAGTCTTGAAACAGTTTTCAGCCATAGCCTATCGGCAAACGGGGCCAAACGAGGATTCGGCCAGTACACATAAGCGCCCGCTTCGGAACCTCCTGCGGAGCGAACCAGGCTCACTGGCTACCCGTGCGTAACGCTTGTCGGCGGGTGGCGGATGCACTATTATCCGCTTTCGTCAAGGGGTCTGAGCGGCTGATTCGGGCCATTTTCCGCGGATTCTCGCGGTTCCGGACCCCGATCCGTGCCAGTCATATGCCTTAATCGTGATAAACTGGTCTGCGGGAAAGGGGAAAGTCCACATGGTTTTTGAGGTCGGCGAGACAGTAGTTTACCCTCACCACGGTGCAGCAAAAATTGAAGAAATCAAGATGCGCACTGTCAAGGGCGAAGAGAAGATGTATCTCAAGCTCAAGGTGGCTCAGGGTGATCTGACCATTGAAGTTCCAGCAGAGAACGTTGACCTCGTTGGGGTACGCGACGTAGTGGGCAAGGAAGGTTTGGAGCACGTATTCGATGTGCTCCGGGCCGAGTTCACTGAAGAGCCCACCAACTGGTCGCGTCGTTACAAGGCAAATCTGGAGAAGCTTGCTTCCGGTGACGTTATCAAGGTTGCAGAGGTCGTCCGCGACCTGTGGCGCCGGGATCACGATCGGGGCCTTTCCGCAGGCGAGAAGCGAATGCTGGCCAAGGCACGGCAGATTCTGATTTCAGAGTTGGCTTTGGCTGAAAAGACCGACGAAGAGAAGGCTGCAAGCGTTCTCGACGAGGTTCTGGCTTCCTGAGAATTGAACCCCGGTGGCAGAAATGCCGCCGGGGTTTCTTTTTTGCCCAAAAACACCTACTGCGCGTAATGGGCTGGGGCGGCCGGCCGGGACGTAGGCTAGACCGCATGAGCGATGCACCCACGCGCCCCGTCACCGCCGTCATCCTGGTCGCCGCAGGATCCGGGCAGCGGCTTGGCTACGGCATGCCGAAGGCCGCCGTCCCGCTCGGCGGCGACCCCATCCTCCTGCACGCCCTCCGCGGGATCGTCGCAGCCGGCGTAGCAGGCCAGGTCTGCGTGGCGCTGCCCCCGGGAGATGACGGGCTGCGGCAGATGCTGGACGACTTCCGGCTGGAGCTGGCGGACGGCGGCCCGCTCCTGACGACGGTCGACGGCGGGGCCACCAGGGCGGATTCCGTCCGGTCGGCGCTGGCCGCCCTGGAGGACGGGACCGAGGCGGTGCTCGTCCACGACGCGGCCCGTGCGCTGGCCCCCGAGTCGGTATTCCATCGGGTGGCTCAGGCGCTGGCCGCCGGAGCCTTGGCTGTCATCCCGGTCATCCCGGTGGTGGACACCGTCAAGACCGTTGCGGCCACCACCGGCGAAGACTCGGACATTGCCCCCGAGCTCGTGACGGGAACTGCCCCCCGGGACGAACTGCGGGCGGTCCAGACCCCGCAGGGTTTCAGCTTTGCAACCTTGAAAGCGGCCCATGAGGCCGCCCTGCAGTTTGACGAAAGCCGCGCGGCCGCGGTGACTGACGACGCCATGCTGGTGGAGCTTCTCGGCGTGCCGGTCCACGCCGTGCGCGGAGCCAGCCAGTCCCTGAAAATCACCACCCCTTTGGATCTCATCATCGCTGAAGGCCTCCTGGAGGGTCCCCTGGGTGCCCGCTGGGTGGAGGGCTGAAGAGCGTGAGCGCAGAAGAGCCGGCTGAGGCAGCGAGAATGATCCTGCCCCGCACCGGCATTGGCATTGACGTGCACGCCTTCGCCCCGGAAAGTGAACCGCGGGCGCTGTGGTTGGGCGGGTTGTTGTGGGAGGGAGAGCAGGGGCTGGCCGGCCATTCCGACGGCGATGCGGTGGCCCATGCCGCCGCCGACGCCCTGTTCTCCGCGAGCGGGGTCGGCGATCTTGGTACGCATTTCGGCACGGACCGGCCGGAGTTGGCAGGTGCCTCCGGCGTCACCCTGTTGGCTGAAGCGGCCAGGATCGTCCGGGCTGCGGGCTTTGAGATCGGCAATGTCGCCGTCCAATTCGTGGGGAACAGGCCCAAGTTCGGTCCCCGCCGCGAAGAGTCGCAGCGCGTCCTGACTGAGGCCGCCGGTGCTCCGGTGAGCGTCACGGCCACCACCAGCGACGGGCTCGGCTTCACAGGCCGCGGGGAAGGTATCTCCGCCGTGGCCACTGCACTCGTTTACCCGGCTCTCTAGCTGTCACTCCACACGGCCGCATCGCCTAGGCTGGAATACAGCAGCGGCCGCACCCAGTGAGCCGAGAACAGCCCGTACCGCCACATCAGGAGACCCGCCGTGAAAAAGCTGCTTCCCGCCGTCGTGATTGCCTGCCTGCTCCTTGCGGGCTGTGCCGGAACGCCCCGGATGAGCGTCGGCGAGAGCTGCACCTTCCTCCAAGGCGACACGTTCAAGCCGACCGGAAACCAGCAGCAGCAGGCGGACCAGATCGCCAAGCACTACCAGGAGGTTGCCGACAAGGTGGCCCAGGAACTCGCCGATCCGATCCAGAAGATGGCCGACGTCATGAAGCAGGTGGCCGGTACGTCACTGGGGGACAAGAGCGCAGAGCAGCTTGACGAGCTAAAAAAGCAGAACAACAGGATCGGCGAGGTCTGCAAGTAAGCGCCACCAATGGCATCGGCTAATCTGGAGCGGTGACCCTGCGCTTTTACGACACTGCATCCGCCGAAGTCCGGAACTTCGTTCCCCTGGTACCCGGCAAAGCGAGCCTGTACTACTGCGGTGCCACGGTGCAGGGAATGCCCCATGTGGGACATATCCGCTCCGCCATTGCGTTCGACCAGCTAACCCGCTGGCTGCAGTACCGCGGCCTGCGCGTCACCGTGGTCCGGAACGTCACGGACATCGACGACAAGATCCTGGCCAAGTCTGCGGCATCCTTTGAGCCCGACATCGAGCAGTTCCCGGATACCGTCCGGGAAGAGGAATGGTGGGCACTGGCCTACCGGTATGAGCAGGAGTTCCTCAAGGCCTACGACACTCTTGGCGTCTCGCGCCCCACCTACGAACCGCGCGCCACCGGCCACATCCCGGAGATGCACGCGCTGATCCAGCAGCTGATCGACCGCGGGCACGCCTACCCCGCCCTGGACGGCTCGGGTGACGTCTACTTCGACGTGCGCTCCTGGAACAAGTACGGCTCGCTGACGCGCCAGAAGCTCGACGACATGCAGGGGGCAACTGACGCTGACCCCCGCGGCAAGAAGGACCCGCGCGACTTCGCGCTCTGGAAGGGCCACAAAGAAGGGGAGCCGACGACGGCGAGCTGGGTTTCGCCGTGGGGCGCCGGCCGCCCGGGCTGGCACCTTGAATGCTCTGCCATGGTCACCAAGTACCTCGGCACCGATTTCGACATCCACGGCGGCGGCCTCGACCTGCGCTTCCCGCACCACGAGAACGAGATGGCCCAGTCCCAGGCTGCAGGCCACGGCTTCGCGAACTTCTGGATGCACAACGGCATGGTCACGTACCAGGGCGAGAAGATGTCCAAATCCGTGGGCAACACCGTGAGCCCCGCCGAGATGCTTGACCTAGCTTCGCCGCGCGTCGTCCGTTATTACCTCGGGCAGGCGCAGTACCGCTCGGTGCTGGACTACCAGCCGACCTCACTGCAGGAGGCCACCGCCGCCGTCGAACGCATTGACGGCTTCATTGCGCGTGCGGTCCGGACGCTTTCAGCTGACGGCGCGCTGCTCTTCGGCAGCAACGGCACGGTGCCGGACGCGTTCGCCGCAGCCATGGACGACGACCTGAACGTCCCACAGGCCCTTGCGGTGCTGCACGATACGGTCCGGGCAGGAAACTCCGCCCTCGTCGCCGCCGATCTCGAGGCCGCACGGCGGGCACTGGCCAGTGTCACCGACATGCTCCGGGTCTTGGGAATCAGTGACGCGGCGCAGCCAGCCGTCGACGATCAGGCCGCCGCAGCGCTCGGCGTGCTCGTGGAGGCGCAGCTGGCCGCCAGGGCCGACGCTCGGGCCAAGAAGGATTGGACGGCCTCGGACGCCATCCGCGACACCCTCACGGCCGCCGGCGTCGTGGTGGAAGACGGCGCCGACGGAGCCACCTGGAGCCTCCAGCGCGGTTGAGTCGGCCGTCCCCACTCCGCCCGGGTCAACGATTTAACTTGAGTCAGTAGACTGGAGTTCAGACTTACTCAATACAACCAAGGGTGGAACTCATGGCCAACAACGGTCGCCCGGGCGCAATCCGCAAGCTCAAGAAGGGCCCCACCACCGGAACCGGTGGCCACGGCCGTAAGGCCCTCGAAGGCAAGGGGCCCACCCCCAAGGCCGAGGATCGTCCCTATCACAAGGCGTACAAGAGCAAGCAGCTCTCGGAGCGCGCCGAGGCCAAGCGGTCCGGCGGCGGCCGCAACGCCGGCGCACGCTCCGGCCCGAAGGGCCGTGCCACGGAAGAAGTGGTCACCGGCCGCAACTCCGTCGTCGAGGCCCTCCGCGCCGGTATACCTGCGAAGGCCCTGCACGTGGCGATCCGGATCGAAATGGACGACCGTGTGAAGGAGTCCCTCAAGCTTGCGGCCGAACGCGGCATCCCGCTGCTGGAAACCGGCAAGCCCGAGCTGGACCGCATGACCGACGACGCCGTGCACCAGGGCCTCGTGCTGCAGATCCCGCCGTACGAATACCAGGACGCCTACGACCTCGCCGAGCAGACAGTCGACCGGTGGAAGAAGGGGCATGTCTCTAACGCGCCCCTGTTCGTCGCGCTCGATGGCATCACTGATCCCCGCAACCTTGGCGCCATCATCCGCTCGGTCTCGGCCTTCAGCGGCCACGGCGTGATCGTCCCGGAACGCCGTTCCGTGGGTGTCACGGCCTCCGCCTGGAAGACTAGCGCCGGCGCTGCCGTCCGCGTGCCCGTCGCCCGCGCCTCCAACCTGAACAACGCGCTCAAGCAGTTCAAGAACATGGGCATCTTCGTCCTTGGGCTCGACGGCGACGGGGACGTCTCGCTGCCGGACCTCACCCTGGCCACCGAGCCGGTCTGCATCGTGGTGGGTTCCGAGGGCAAGGGCCTCAGCCGCCTCGTCCGGGAAAACTGCGACCAGATCGTCTCGATCCCCATCGACTCCGCCATGGAATCACTCAACGCCTCCATGGCCGTCGGTATCTCCCTCTACGAAGTCAGCCGCCAGCGCGCCGTCAAGTAAGTCCAGTTGCGGCCAGTCCGCCGTCAACGCAGTTTTGCCGTCGCTTAGACACCTCCCGGCGCCTCATCCGGCCGCGGGAGGCCTTCTTCAGCTCTGGTCGGCGATGCGCTCCTTAGCAAAACCGCGACGACGGCTAGCGGGTACGGCACCTTCCGTCGTTGAGCCTGTCGAGACGCGCGCTTGGGTGCCAACGCTCTCTCACGTTTCGCGCATAAATTGGAAACGCTGTCGCAGTTTTTGCCGGAAATCGGGGAACGCTCTCGCACATGACGTGCGGGAGCGTTTTTCGTTAACGGTGAACGAAACCCAAGGTGAGTGCCTCCATCACCAGCGGTCGGCGATGAAGGGCCGAACGCTAAGCGACGGCAAGGCGTCGGCGCCCGCGGAAGCGAACATCGGCAGTCGGCCGGCGGCAGCCCGCATAGAGACGGTCGGGACGCCTAAGGCGTAGGCGTTTAGAACTCGCGGCGGTTGGCCAGGACCGGCAGCTTGGTTTGGGCTTCCTTGACGACGGCGGGATCCAGGTCGGCGAACAGGAGGCCGGGGGCGGCGTCGAGCTCTTCCAGGACTTCGCCGAACGGCGAGACGACGGCGGAGTGCCCCACGCCTGTGGGCGCCGCGCCGCGCGGCTCAGTGTCCTGCGTGGCCGGGTCGCCCTGGCCGCAGGCGAGCACGTAGGTGGTGGTGTCCACAGCGCGGGCGCGGGCCAGGAGCTGCCACTGTTCCACCTTGCCTGGCCCTGAGCCCCAGGAGGCGCAGATGATGTTGGCAACTGCTCCGCGGTCGGCGTTGGCCGTAAAGAGGGCGGGGAAACGGATGTCGTAGCAGGTGGCCAGGCCGAAGGTGACGCCGCCGGCGTCGAAAGTCACGGGCCCTGTTCCGGCATCCACGGTGTCTGATTCGAGGAAGCCGAAAGCGTCGAAGAGATGCACCTTGTCGTAGCTCGCTTCCACGCCCGGGCCGGTGACCAGCAGCGTGTTCCGGACCTTGAGGGGGCCTTCGCCGGATGATGCCCCCGGAGTGAACATGCCGGCCACGATCACGATGCCCATGTCGGCGGCAATGGCGCGGACCCGGGTGGCCCACGGACCGTTGAGGGGTTCGGCGATGTCAATCAGGGAATTCCCGAACGCCCGCATGGTGGCCTCCGGAAACACCACGAGCCCGGCTCCGCCGTCCTTGGCTCGGCGGGCATGCTCCTCGACCAGTGCGAGATTGGCTTCGACATCGCGGCCGGTGATGATCTGGGCCAGTGCAATCTTCACAAATACCTCCACTCGGTGCGTCTTCCAGTATGCAGCAGCGCCGCGATGGGGCCGCCGCACGTCATATGCCGGAATACATCGGCTTTTTGATCGTGACAGTTAAGCTTTAATCGATGGTAATGCCCTTAGTAGACACAGCCTCGACCGTGGACGCCTCGCACGCGTTCCCCCTTGGCGTAAGTTCAGTGCGCCCGGCGTCCTCCGACGGCTCGAAGAGCGGGCGCGCCAACGTAGCGGTCTATGCTCCCGGCATCCTTACCCTGGAAATCGGATACCTGGCTCCCGGCGGCGACTGGCGGATCCAGACCCTGCCGAACGTCACCAATGGCGTTCATCACGGCATCCTCGAGGGTTTCCCGATCGGCTCGCGCTACGGCTTCCGCGCCGCCCCCGACGGGGAGGTTCTGCCGCTTTCCGTTCCCACGGTGAATTTTGACGACGACGGCGACCGGCAGCCGCTGCTGCTCGATCCCTACGGACGCGCTGTAGACCAGCGCAACGGTTTTCTGACGAGTGTCCGGACGTCCAGCGATTTCGACTGGGGCGCCGATGACCGCCTGCACACGCCGTGGCGCAACACCATAATCTACGAGGCACATGTCCGCGGGCAAAGCATGCTGCACCCGGACATTCCAGAGCCGCTGCGCGGCACTTACGCCGGCATGGCACACCCCGCGATGATTGAGCACCTGACAGGACTCGGAATTACCGCAGTGCAGCTGCTGCCGGTACATTTCCACCTCGACGAACCGCATCTTCAAAACCTGGGCCTGACCAATTACTGGGGCTACAACACGGCGGCTTTCTTTGCCCCGCACCCCGGGTACGCTACGCGGTCCGCGCAGGAGTCCGGCCCGCAGGCGGTCCAGGACGAGTTCAAGGGCATGGTCAAGCTCTTGCACGCCGCAGGTATCGAAGTGATCCTGGACGTGGTCTATAACCACACCGCCGAAGGCGGACACGACGGGCACACAGTTTCGTTCCGCGGCCTGGGGGAAAAGAAGTACTACCGCTCCGACGACAGCGGCAGATACATCGACACCACAGGCTGTGGGAATTCGCTCAACTTCGGCGAGCCCCGCGTGATCCAGCTTGTTCTGGACTCGCTCCGCTACTGGGTGGACGAATTCCACATCGACGGTTTCCGTTTCGACCTGGCCGTGACGCTCTGCCGGAACGCCGCCAACGATTTTGATCCGAACCACCCGTTCCTGGTGGCCGTCGCCGCGGACCCGGTGCTCTCCAGGGTCAAGCTGATCGCCGAACCCTGGGACGTCGGCTATGGAGGCTGGCAGACAGGCCGGTTCCCGGGTGGCTGGGTGGACTGGAACGACCACTACCGCGACGCCCTGCGCTCGTTCTGGCTTGCTGACCGCGCGGCGATCGACGCCGGTGGCCAGGGCGGATCCGTGGCCCGGCTGGCAGATGCCATGTCCGGTTCTGCGAGCCTGTTCCAGCCCTCAGGCCGTTCACGGCTCGCGTCGCTGAACTTCATCACGTCCCACGACGGTTTCACCCTGGCCGACCTGGTGTCCTATGACCGCAAGCACAACGAGGCCAACGGGGAGCAGAACCGCGACGGGCACGGCGACAACCGCAGCTACAACCACGGGTTTGAAGGCCGCACCGAGGATGAAACTATCCTTGCCCGCAGGGCGCAGACCCGACGGAATCTGATGGCTTCGCTCATGATCTCTCTCGGCGTCCCCATGATCACGGCGGGCGATGAACTGGGCCGCACGCAGCAAGGCAACAACAACGCCTATTGCCAGGACAACCCCGTCGCCTGGGTCGACTGGACCAGCACGCCCGAATCCCACGCCATGCTCCGGAGCACCAAGCGGGTCATTCGGCTCCGACGGGAATTCCTTGCAGGCCAGCCGCACGATTACCCGGTGCGGGACGCGCAGTCATACCTGTACTGGTACGACCAGGATGGCGAGCCGATGACCATGGAGCGGTGGAATGATCCGCGGCACCGCGTGGTGCAGCTGCTGCTGGGCTCCGATGACGGGCAGGTGGCCGGGCTGGTTGTGGTCAACGGCGGCCGCGATGACGTCAGGGTCACCCTTCCCCAGGTCACCAATGACGACGGCGTCGGCAAAAGGATGTTCGAACTGCGCCTCACCACCTCCGATCTTCATGACCGCCTCCAGGGCTTCCAGGTGGCGTCGGGGGAGCGGGACCTCGTGCAGGCCAACACGATCAACATCTACCGCACCTAGTATCGGCGGACAGGGAAAGCATAGATATGCGCCGTTTATTTGCTGCGGTGGTGCTGATTGCGCTGCTCGGATTGGCACTTGTCGTGTCCAACGGGCTGCAGCCACAGGCAGGCAGTCCTGCACAGGCACCGTCCGGAACCGTTGCACCCTCCGGAACCGTTGCACCGTCCCGCATCCCCGTGGCGACCGCCCCCGCGTCCTCTCGCGCACCCTCGGCTGCCGGCCAGGCCGAAGGCATCCCCAACCCCTCCGGCCTCGCCACGATCAGGGAGTCCCAGCTCCCGGCCGAAGGCCGCCGGACCCTCACGCTCATACGCCAGGGCGGTCCGTTCCCTTATGAGCGCGACGGAGTGACCTTCGGAAACCTTGAACGCATCCTGCCGCGCAAGTCGGGCGGCTACTACAGGGAGTACACCGTTCCCACTCCGGGGGAATCCGACCGGGGCGCCCGAAGGATCGTGGCAGGCAAGTCCGGCGAAAAGTACTACACCCCGGACCATTACGAGTCGTTCAAGTTCATAGCAGAGGGTAAGTAGCACCATGAAAATCTATTCCGTGGACACCTGGACAGTCGACGAGCTGCGTGACCAGGTTGCGGACGCCGGCCGCCGCAGCCTCCTGATCCCGGCAGCGGGCTCCAAAAAAGAGGTGCTGGCCAGTTTCGGGGAAGCCCTGGATTTCCCGGAGCACTACGGAGTGAACCTGGACGCCCTCAACGACTCGCTGCACGACTTCGCCGACGCCATTTCCGACGACGGCCAGGAACCAGTGACGGTCATCTGGCAGGTGCCGGCGGCCTTCCGTAGCGACAGGTCCTTCGGAGTCATCTGCGAGGTCCTGCAGGACGCCGAAAGCTACGGCGGCAAGGACCTGTCAGTTATCGCCGTGTTCCTCTAGCAACCTCTGCCTACGCGTTCACGATCAGGCCCAGCTCGGCCTTGGACGCCAGTGCCTCGTGCTTGGGCAATACCCGCACTGTGTAACCGAAGGATCCGGAGCGGTCGATCACGATTGAGCCTGTGAACAGGTAGCGACCGCTGCCGAGTTCATCCTTCGGCTCCAGTTCCACGAGAGTCACGTTGGCGAGTTCGTCGCTTTCCTCGGCCTGCCCGTACGCAACTTCCACAGACACGTCGTCGGGCGTCAGGTCGTGCAGCCCCACGTATGCGTTGACCTGCAGAGTATCGCCGATCTGCGGTTCCTCGGACACTCCCAGGGAGTCCACGTGTTCTACATGCAGCTGGGGCCAGGCTTCGCGGACCCTGGACGTCCAGGCTGCGAGTTCCCTGGCCTGGGCGAAGGAATCCGCAACGGCGTGCCGGCCCGAAATGGCAGCAGGCCTGTACAGGATGTTGACGTAGTCCTGCAGCATCCGTTCGGCGGACACCGCGGGTCCCAGGTGGGCGAGCGTGTGCTTGATCATGGACACCCAGTGGGTGGGGATCTTCTCCCGCCCTGAAGACGACGGCCCGGCAGCGCCGGCCGCCTCGGACACAGTACTGCCGTAGAAGCGCGGTGCCACCTGCGTCTCAAGCAGTTCGTACAGCGCCGCGGCCTCGATATCGTCGCGTTCCTCCGACGAGGCTCCGTTGTTGGCGGTCGGAATCGCCCAGCCGTTCTCGCCGTCGTACATCTCATCCCACCAGCCGTCGAGCACCGAAAGGTTGAGGGATCCGTTGATGGCGGCCTTCATGCCGGACGTGCCGCAGGCTTCCAGCGGGCGCAGCGGGTTGTTGAGCCAAACGTCGCAGCCCGGGAACAGCGTGCGGGCCATGGCGATGTCGTAGTTCGGCAGGAAGACGATACGGTGCCGGACCTTCGGGTCATCCGTAAAGCGCACGAGGTCCTGGATCATCTTCTTGCCGGCATCGTCGGCGGGGTGCGACTTGCCGGCAATGACCAGCTGGATGGGGTGCTCCTTGTGCAGCAGCAGAGCCTTGAGCCGTTCCGGTTCGCGCAGCATCAGCGTCAGCCGCTTGTAGGTGGGCACGCGCCGGGCGAAGCCGATCGTCAGGACATCCGGGTCAAGCACCGAGTCCGTCCAGCCGAGTTCGGCGTCGGCGGCGCCTCGTTTCTTCCACGCCGCACGCAGCCGGCGCCGGACGTCCTCGACGAGCGAGACGCGCATTTCGCGCCGGAGCGCCCAGACTTCGGCGTCGCTGACGTTGTAGGCGAGGTCCCACCGGCCCATTACTTCAGCTTCCACGCCGAATCTTTCACGGGCGAGCTTGGAAATCCTCGAGTCGACCCACGTGGGTACGTGCACGCCGTTGGTCACGGATGTGATGGGCACCTCGGAATGGTCGAATCCCGGCCAGAGCGCCGCGAACATGCCGCGGGATACTTCACCGTGGAGTTTGGCCACGCCGTTGGCCCGCTGCGCGAGGCGGAGCCCCATGACGGCCATGTTGAACACGAAGGGGTTGCCGTCGGCGAAGTCTTCGCGTCCCAGATCCAGGATCCGGGACGTGGGGACGTCCGGGGCAAGGCCCGCCTCGAAGAAATGCTGGATCTGCGCGACTTCGAAGCGGTCGATGCCGGCCGGAACAGGGGTGTGCGTGGTGAACACAGTCGATGCGCGCCCCGCGGCAAGGGCCTCATCGAACGTGAGTGACTGCTCCCCGGCCATCAGTTCCTGGATCCGTTCGATCCCGAGGAAACCGGCGTGGCCTTCGTTGGTGTGGAACACCTCCGGCGCTGCGGTGCCCGTGAGCCGCTGGTAGACGCGCAGCGCCTTCACCCCGCCCATGCCCAGCAGCAGTTCCTGCTGCAGACGGTGGTCGCCTCCGCCGCCGTACAGGCGGTCTGTGATGCCGCGGGCGGCGTCGTCGTTGCCGGGAACGTTGGAGTCCAACAGCAGGAGGGGGACACGTCCGACGTCGGCACGCCAGATGTGCGCCAAAAGGCGCCGCCCGCTGGGCAGCGGCAGCGCGATCTGGATGGGCTTGCCGTTTCCGTCCGCCGACGGCTCCCGGAGCAGCGTCAGGGGCAGGCCATCCGGATCAATCACCGGATAGGTTTCCTGCTGCCAGGCGTCGCGGGACAGGGACTGCTTGAAGTAGCCGGCCTGGTACAGCAAACCCACACCGATCAGCGGAACGCCGAGGTCCGAGGCAGCCTTCAAGTGGTCGCCGGCGAGGATGCCGAGGCCGCCGGAGTACTGCGGGAGAACCTCCGTGATGCCGAATTCTGGTGAGAAGTACGCGATGGAGGCGGGGGCGTCGTCCCCCAGGCTCTGGTACCAGCGCGGCTCTTGAAGGTACCGGTCCAGGTCCTCGGCCGCGGAGTGCACACGCGCCACGACATCCTGGTCGGTCGCCAGCCGGTGCATTTCCTCCCGGCCGACAAGACCGAGGAAGTTGACCGGATCGTTGCCGCTTTCAGCCCAAACTTTGGGGTTGAGTCCCTCGAAGAGTTCCCTGGTGGGCCGGTGCCAGGACCAGCGCAGGTTGGTGGCCAAGCGGGCAAGCGGCCGGATCGGTTCAGGAAGAACGGTTCGGACGGTAAATCTGCGGATTGCCTTCACCTGCGTCACACTAACGGACAAGATGAACGGCCGGAACCGGATTGGATTACTTTCCGGTAAATGACGAATCAGTTCGCTAATTAAGATCGCAGGCTTAGCATTTCCCTCCTTTTCTCGCTAACGTCGAGCCTGTGACGACTAACACGCGAACCAGTGCCCCCTCCAAGCAAACGCCGAAAGTTTCGATCATGGATGGCCTTCGATTCGGCCGTTTCCCGATCACGAACGTTCAGCCGGTTGTGGAAGGGGGGAAGTACCCCGCCAAGGCGCTCCCCGGCGAAGGGATCGTGGTCAGCGCTCAGTCGTTCCGCGAAGGCCACGACATGTTGGGGGTCAGCGCCGTCCTCCTGGATCCCAAGGGCAAAGAGCGCCAGCGCGTGCGCCTTCAGCCGCCGGCCGGTGACCGTGGCAAGGGTACAGACCTGTGGGAGGGCATGCTGACTCCCACATCCACCGGCAACTGGTCCTTCGTGATCGAAGCATGGCATGACCGCTATGGCACCTGGCACCACAACGCCGAGGTCAAGGTGGAGGCGGGCATCGACGTAGAGCTGATGCTCGATGAAGGCGCCGCCCTGTTGTCGCAGGCGGCAGAGGAGCCGTTCCGCAACTCCACCGACAGGCGGACGCTTCGTACCGCCGTCGTCGGTCTCTCCGACACCTCCAGGTCCGCCGAAGAGCGTCTGGCTGCCGGCTTCGGCGCGGACGTTGCCGAGATTGTGGGCCGCGAGCCGATCCGCGAGCTTGTTACAGTCTCCGAACCGTTTCCCCTGCTGGTTGAACGGGATCTCGCCGGCCGCGGATCCTGGTATGAGTTCTTCCCCCGCTCCGAGGGCGCCGTCCGCAACCACGAGACCGGCGCCTGGACGTCCGGCACCTTCAGGACTGCGGCCAACAGGCTGCCGGCCGTCGCGGACATGGGCTTCGACGTCATCTACATGCCCCCGATCCACCCCATTGGCATCCAGCACCGCAAAGGCCCCAACAACACGCTGATCGCGGGCCCGAACGACCCCGGATCCCCGTGGGCCATCGGGGCCAAAGAGGGCGGCCACGACGCCATCCACCCGGAACTCGGCACGTTCGAGGACTTCGACGCGTTCGTGGCCCGCGCCAACGAGCTGGGCCTCGAAGTCGCGCTGGACCTGGCCCTCCAGGCCGCGCCTGACCACCCGTGGGTCACGTCCAACCCGGAATGGTTCACCACCCGCGTGGATGGCAGCATCGCATACGCTGAAAATCCTCCGAAAAAGTACCAGGACATCTATCCACTCAACTTCGACAACGATCCCGAGGGCCTGTCCAGGGAAATCCTGCGCATCGTCCAGCTCTGGGTCAGCCACGGGGTGAAGATCTTCCGCGTGGACAACCCGCACACCAAACCTGTCTGGTTCTGGGAGTGGCTCATCGGCAAGGTCAACAAGAAAAACCCGGAAGTCGTCTTCCTGGCGGAGGCCTTCACCCGGCCCGCCATGATGCACGCGCTCGGCAGGGCTGGCTTCCAGCAGTCCTACACGTACTTCACGTGGCGGAACACCAAGAAGGAACTGGAGGAGTACTTCCAGGAGGTCAGCCACGACTCGCCCGCGTACTTCCGGCCGAATTTCTTCGTCAATACTCCGGATATCCTCACCGAGTACCTGCAGTACGGTGGTCCGGCGGCGTTCAAGATCCGTGCTGCACTTGCGGCGACGGCCAGCCCGTTGTGGGGCGTGTATGCCGGCTTCGAACTGTACGAACATGTGGCCAGGCCCGGGGCGGAAGAGTACATCGACAACGAGAAGTTCGAGTACAAGGCCAGGGACTGGGAGGCCGCTGCGGCGTCGGGGCGGACGCTGGCCCCTTACCTGACCAGGCTCAACGAGATCCGCAAGACGCACCCGGCGCTGGGGGACCTGCAGAACCTGACTGTGCACCACAGCACGGATGACGCCACAGTGGTCTATTCCAAGCACAAGACACTCCCGGATGGCACCAAGGACACCCTCATCGTGGTGGTCAACGTGGATCCGCACAGCACGCGGGAAAGCACGGTATCGCTTGATCTCGCCGCGCTGCAGCTCGACCCGGCAGACCTCACGCCGAACGGCGGCTTCAGGGTGGATGATTTGATCTCGGGCGAGACGTGGGAATGGGGCGAATACAACTACGTCAGACTCGACGCCCATGTAGAACCTGCACACATCCTGAACATCCGGAGGTAGCCTCAATTGAGTTTCAGCCCGCAGAACCCGAGTCACCACTTCACACCGAAGAGCACGTTCGAGCTCAATGCGCCGGGATTGCAACACGATCCTCTGTGGTACCGGAAGGCGGTGTTCTATGAAGTGCTTGTCCGGGGCTTCGCGGATGCGAACGGCGACGGTTCAGGCGACTTCCACGGACTGATCGAGAAACTCGACTACCTGCAGTGGCTGGGCGTGGACTGCCTTTGGCTTCCGCCTTTCTTCCAGTCGCCGCTCCGGGACGGCGGCTATGACATCTCCGACTACAACTCGGTGCTGGACGAGTTTGGAACCATCAGTGACTTCAAGCGGCTCGTGGCCGAGGCCCATGCCCGCGGCGTCCGGGTCATCATCGACCTCCCGCTGAACCACACCTCGGACCAACACCCGTGGTTCCAGGAGTCGCGGAAGGATCCGGACGGTCCTTTCGGCGACTTCTACGTGTGGAGCGACACCGACGAAAAGTACCAGGATGCCCGCATCATCTTCGTGGACACGGAAGAGTCCAACTGGACCTTCGACCCCATCCGGCGCCAGTTCTTCTGGCACCGTTTTTTCAGCCACCAGCCCGACCTCAATTTCGAGAACCCCAAGGTCATCGACGCTCTGTTCGACGTCGTGCGGTTCTGGCTGGACCAGGGAATCGACGGCTTCCGCGCCGACGCGATCCCCTACCTCTTCGAGGAGGAAGGCACCAACTGCGAGAACCTGCCTGCCACCCACGAGTTCCTCCGCAAGCTGCGGAAGATGGTGGATGAGAGCTATCCCGGCAGGGTGATCATCGCGGAGGCCAACCAGCCGCCCAACGAAGTGGTGGAGTATTTCGGCACCGAGGAGGAACCGGAGTGCCACATGGCTTTCCACTTCCCGATCATGCCCCGGCTGTACTACGCGCTGCGCGACCAAAAAGCAGCCCCGATCATCGAGACCATGCATGACACGCCGGAGATCCCCGAGGGTGCGCAATGGGGAACCTTCCTTCGAAACCACGATGAGCTGACGCTGGAAATGGTCACCGCCGACGAACGGGCGGCGATGCTTGGCTGGTATGCCCCGGATCCGCGCATGCGGGCCAACATCGGCATCCGGCGCCGGCTGGCGCCGCTGCTGGACAACTCCAGGGCGGAAATCGAACTCATCAACGCGATGCTGCTGTCCTTGCCGGGGAGCCCCTTTCTTTACTACGGGGACGAAATCGGCATGGGCGACAACATCTGGCTGGAAGACCGCGACGCCGTCCGCACACCCATGCAGTGGAACCCGGACCGGAACGCCGGGTTCTCCAACGCGGATCCCGGCAAGCTCTACCTTCCGGTGATCCAGTCGCTGGTCTACAACTACAACATGGCCAATGTTGAGGCCGAGGCCGCGCACTCAGGGTCGCTGCTTCGCTGGACACGGCAGATCCTGAGTGTCCGGCGCAACCACGCGGCGTTCGGGCTGGGCGGCTTCAAGCACGTGGAAGCCGACCACGAAGTGGTGCTGGCCTACGTGCGCGAATTGCCGGAAGGCAACTCCGCCGGCGAACCGCCCGAAACCATCCTGTGCGCCTTCAACCTCTCCCAGCACCCCGTGGCGACCACGCTGAGGCTTCCGCAGTTTGCGGGACGCGGGCTCCGGGACGTGTTCGGCGGCCAACCCTTTCCCGGCGTCGGAGACGACGGGAACCTGACCCTTACCCTCGGCAGCCACGACTTCTTCTGGCTCCGGGTACGTTCGGCTGCGTCCAACCCGGCGTCACCTTTCACCCAGGCGATGCCCATCCTGTCCATTGAGGGGTGACATGAGCCAATCTACGCTGACACCAACGCTCGAAGAGCTGCTTCGCCAATGGCTGCCGCGCCAGCGGTGGTTCCCGGTGAAGTCCGCCGAATTCTCGCTTGCTCCCGTGGGCGGACTCATCCTCAACGAGTCGTCGGGCGAGGTGGGCCTTGAGGTCTTCCTCGCCGCCGTGGTCTCCGAAACTGCCGACGGCGGCCCCCGCACCGATGTGGTGCAGGTGCCGCTCAGCTACCGGCGCGAACCGCTGCCCGGGGCCGAGGGCGCGCTCATCGGCGAAAGTGACCACGCGGATTTGGGGCACCGCTGGGTCTACGACGCCGTCCATGATCCGGTGTTCATCGCCGAATGGCTGGAGCTTATGCGGACGGAGGGAACCGCGGCGGCCGGCACGGCCAGCGGGCACCTCTCCGGCGCCGGCCAGCCCCTTCCGCGTGCCACCGGCACGGTCCGGGTCCTGTCCGGCGAACAGTCCAACAGTTCGGTGATCGTCGACGACGGCGCCTCCGCGGCTATCGTGAAATTCTTCCGTGTGCTTTCGGCCGGCCGCAATCCGGAGGTCGAAGTGGGGGCAGCCCTGTCCGCCGCGAGGACCTCTGAAGTCCCGGCCACCCTCGGCTGGGTCACAGGCGAGTGGTTTCCGCAGCGGGCGCGGACATCGTCCGCAGGGTCCGGCCCGGAGACTGCTGCGGCAGGCACGGCCCAGGGCGAATTGGCGGTAGCCCACGAGTTCCTGGCCGGAGGCCGGGATGCCTGGCGGCTGGCGGTTGATGCGGCCAGCGCAGGAGCGGACTTCACCGAGCAGGCGCACTCGCTGGGCCATGCCACGGCCACCGTCCACCGTCGGCTCGCCGAGACGCTGGGGGTTTCCTCAGAAGCCGTCCCGGGCGGGGTCATAGCGCCTGGAGTAGCCCAGCGGGTGCGGCAGGCCTGGACCGAGGCCGGCCCCGCCGTCGGGCCCCACGAAAGCGAGCTGGAAAGCCTCCTTGAGCAACTCGAGGGTGTCCCGGCGGGTGCGCTCCAGCGCATCCACGGTGACCTCCACCTTGGCCAGATCCTCCAAGTTCCGGGCCATGAAGGCGACTCGGACCGGTGGGCCATTCTTGACTTCGAGGGTGAGCCGCTGCGGCCCATCTCTGAACGGAACTTCCCCGACGTCCCGCTAAGGGACGTTGTGGGCATGCTGCGCTCATTTGATTATGCCGCGGGAGCCGCGGAGCGCGAGGGGAGCGGTGCCCGGGTCCCCGACTCGTGGGTGGACGACTGCGCCGAGGCCTTCCTGGCCGGCTACTTGGAAGTCACCCCCGGCACCATAGACCGGAACTCCCCGCTCTTTGTGGCATTGTGGCTGGACAAGGCGTTATACGAAGTCGTGTATGAATTGCGCAACAGGCCCGACTGGCTGGCTATTCCGGTGAATGCATCCAGGCGGCTCCTCAGCAAGAAAGGCCCCGGCGAACCGGCCGCGGCCGCAGCGGAAGGTAAGAAGATGACAGGCTCTGCACCTACAGATCGGCCCCAGGCCCCTCTCCATGTGGATGCGCATACGCTTTCGCGCGTGGCGGCCGGAGAGCACCACGCCCCACACTCTGTGCTTGGTGCCCATCTGGATGACTACGGCCACGTAACCATCCGCACCGTCAAGCATCTGGCCGAAGCCGTCACTGTGGTAACCGCGGCCGGTTCGATGCCGATGACCCACGAATCGGAGGGCGTGTGGGTTGCCGTGCTGGAGCCCCTGCAGGCCGGTCACGTGCCGGACTATCGGCTTGAGGTGACATACGAGGGTGCGGAACCTGTGACGGTGGACGAACCGTACCGCTACCTTCCGACGGTGGGCGAAGTGGATCTGCACCTGATCGGAGAGGGCCGCCACGAGACGCTCTGGACGGTGCTCGGCGCCCACGTCCAGCACTATAAGTCCTCGTTGGGGGACGTCGACGGCGTGTCCTTCGCCGTGTGGGCCCCCAACGCCGAGGCCGTGCGCGTTAAGGGTGACTTCAATGCCTGGGACGGGCGCGAAAACTCATTGCGCTCCCTTGGCTCCTCCGGCGTCTGGGAATTGTTCGTCCCGGGCGTTGTAGCAGGCGCGTGCTACAAATACGAGATCAAGACCAAGGCCGGCCACTGGGTTGAGAAGGCCGACCCCCTGGCATTCGGCACGGAGGTCCCGCCGCTGACCGCCTCGAGGGTGGTTGACTCCCACTACCGGTTCGAGGACGCGGACTGGATGAAGGCCCGGGCCGAGCGGGACCCGCACAACTCGCCCATGAGCGTCTACGAAGTCCACCTCGGATCGTGGCGCCTCGGCCTGAGCTACCGCGAACTGGCCAAGGAACTCGTTGACTATGTGCAGTGGCTTGGCTTCAGCCACGTTGAGTTCATGCCGGTGGCCGAACACCCCTTCGGCGGCTCCTGGGGCTATCAGGTCACCTCCTACTTTGCCCCGACGTCACGCTTCGGCCACCCTGACGAGTTCCGGTACCTGGTGGATGCGCTCCACCAGGCTGGCATCGGGGTCCTCCTTGACTGGGTCCCGGCGCACTTCCCCAAGGACAACTGGGCCCTGGCCCAGTTCGACGGTCAGCCCCTGTACGAACATGCCGATCCCAACCTGGGGGAACACCCGGACTGGGGAACCCTGATCTTCGACTTCGGCCGCACCGAAGTCCGCAACTTCCTCGTGGCCAACGCGCTCTACTGGCTCGATGAATTCCACATCGACGGACTGCGCGTGGACGCGGTCGCGTCCATGCTCTATCTGGATTACTCCCGTGAAGAGGGTCAGTGGCAGCCGAACAGGTTCGGCGGCCGCGAAAACCTGGAGGCCATCTCCTTCCTCCAGGAGACCAACGCCACGGTCTACAAGACGCATCCCGGCGCGGTCATGATCGCTGAAGAATCCACCGCATTCCCTGGCGTGACGGGTCCCACCAGCAACGGCGGGCTGGGCTTCGGGCTCAAGTGGAACATGGGCTGGATGCACGATTCGCTCAAGTACGCGTCGGAAGATCCAGTCAACCGGAAGTGGCACCACGGGACGGTCACGTTCTCGCTGGTCTATGCCTTCACCGAGAACTTCCTGCTCCCCATCAGCCATGACGAGGTTGTCCACGGCAAGGGCTCGATGCTCCGCAAGATGCCCGGCGACCGCTGGCAGCAACTGGCGAACCTGCGGGCCTTCCTCGGTTACCAGTGGGCGCACCCGGGCAAGCAACTGATCTTCATGGGGACCGAGTTCGGCCAGGAAGCCGAATGGTCCGAGCAGCACGGCCTGGACTGGTGGCTGGCCGACATTCCGGCCCACCGCGGGATTCAGCTCCTCACGAAGGATCTGAACGAGCTGTACAAGTCCACTCCTGCGTTGTACTCACGCGACAACGAGCCCGGCGGATTCCAGTGGATCAACGGGGCTGACGCGGACCGCAATGTGCTGACCTTTGTCCGTTGGGACACTGAGGGCAACCCGCTGGTCGTAGCGGTTAACTTCTCGGGTGGGCCGCACAAGGAGTACGCCCTTGGGGTGCCGTCCGCCGGTGCCTGGACTGAAGTACTCAACACCGATGCGCCGGCATACGGTGGTTCCGGCGTTCTCAACGCGGGGAACCTGACGGCGGAGGACGAAGGTCTCGATGGCCAGCCAGCCACCCTGACTGTGACGCTGCCGCCGCTGGGTGCTGCATACTTCAAGCCGGCAGGCACGGGCGCTCCGAAACTGCAGAGCCGGTCAGCTGCAGCAGAAGCGCCGGACACCACGGTGAGTTGAGGCCATCTGGTTCAGCCGGCCGTAAGGTCAGCCGACCGTAAGTGTCGGCAGAACACCCTTTTCAAGGCCGGCTGATGAGGCCCGGAATCCGCGTGATTCTGGGCCTCATCCGTCCCTTCTGCGCCCGGGTTGGCCTCCGGCAAAAGTAGTGGTAGAGTTTATTTCCGCGCCGCTCCCCGGAGTTGGTCGGTAAAGCGAGTAGGATGCCCCAGGGCATCACGAAGCCGCAGACGCCGATTTGACCAGGGTGAAGCGAGCGGGTAAGCTTGAAAAGTTGCTCCGGAGCGATCCGCGACTGKTTGTTTGGTTGTGGTGGTGCCGGGTGTGTCTGTTGTTTGAGAACTCAATAGTGTGCCAAGTTTGTTGATACCGGTTTATTTTATATGAATTGGTTGAATTGACCGGACTGTGCCGCCCCTGTGGTGTGGTCTGGTTTTTACAGCTGGTTTCAAATTTTGTGCAGCCTGGTTCC